>CANQCQ010000109.1 GCA_947589725.1 uncultured Bacilli bacterium
TTCTTCACTAAACCCTTCATCCAATAACTCTTTATCTGTCTTTGTGCTAACAATGATTATATCATAAACTTCTTTTATATAAATATTCTTTTTCTTGTCTTTGAAAGATAAATAATGTATAATAAACAATTACTTAAGGAGGAATTAGAAATGTCTCTAGATGATAATAGTAAAAGAAAAGAAAAACTAGAAAAATTATTAAAAGCCAAAGAAAAATTAAATTCAATCTCTAATTACCCAACAGTTACTAAAGAAGATTTAAAATTAACTAATATAGAGGAGAGTATTCATGAAATAACTAATAAAGAATCATTAAATTCTCGAATTAATAAGATTGCCTCAAATTCATATGAAGAAGCTGCTCGCACTTTAGCTTTAAGAAAAGTAAATGATCAATTAGTAGAAGTAATTTTTTTATTTGATAAGAGTGGTTCTTGTTATGGAACAGAAAATGAAGTAATTAATAGTTTTAAGGGTGTTATAGAACATGAAAAAAATAAATCTAGAAAAGATACTATTTCCACGATACTATTTGATGATTCTCAAAGAATAATTCATAATAGATTAAATATTGAATATGTAAAAGATTTTAATTATATAGCTGAAGGTGGTACATCTTTATATGATACTTTGGTAGGACAATTAGAAAGAATAGCTATCTCTCAAAAAAGAGATATTATTAAACCTAAAGATACTGTTGTCTTTATAATGACTGATGGAGATGATACAACAAGTTGTCGTTATTTGCATTATGATGCTAAAAGAATTATTAAGGAAAGAATAAATGATGGATGGAAATTTATTTTACTTGGCGTAAATATAGATATTGAAAAAGAAGCTAATAGATTAGGAATACCTAGTTCTAATGCTACAGAATATAATCCTTTAAAATTAGAAAATAACTTTAAAGCAATAAAAAATGTTTTAGAAGATGTTCATAAAACTGGAAGTATATCTAATGAATGGAGTAAACCAATCAAAGATAATTTAAGATTAGATAGTCCTAAGACAATGACTAAAAAATTATTGGGGGATCATAATGACAAATAATAAAAATTATTATGAAATATTAGGAGTATCAGAGGATGCTTCTTTTGAAGAAATCCAAAAGAAATATCGAGATTTAGTAAAAAAATACCATCCAGATCTTTGTAATGAAGAAGATAAAACATTTTTTGAAGAAAAAATAAAAGAAATAAATATAGCTTATGACACATTAAATAATTCTAAAAAAAGAGCTAGCTATGATAGAAATTTAAAAGAAAATAATAACCAAAATTATGTATATGAAGAAGAATATGATTATGAAAAAGAAATTCATAACTTTACAGAAGCAGAAAAAAAGTTTGCTAAAAAATTGGCTTTAGAAAAAATAATTGAAGATACTATTCTTAAAATAAATATTATTAAAGATAAAAAGTATGAAATATTAAATTCAACTCTTACCAATCCTTCTATAACAGATGATATATATCTAGATAATATAACTGAGTGGTGGACTCTTACAGAAAAATATAAAGAAGAATTAGAAGAATTAAAATTAAAAGCTGATGTTGAAAATGTTACTCATATGATAGATTCAATTAATGTAACTATTAATTCTTTAAATGATGAATTAAGAGAAGTACCATTATCAGTATTAGATGCTAGAAATGACTTAGAAAATAAAAATAAAAAGCAAGAAGTACTAGCTAAGATTATTAGTGATTATAATTTATATAAAGAAGAATTAAATAATAAACATTGTTATGATCAAATGTTTTATTCTGAAGTAATTAATAAAGATAATTATAATAGTTTTCGAAAAAAGACAAATCATAAATTAAGAGTAATTAAAAATGAATTAGCAAATATGGTAAAGTTAGGTACTATGTATAAAATAAATGATGAATTGTTAGAACAAATTAGTCTTTTAATAAAAGCAGTCGACGATAAATCATCAACTCTACCAAAAGACTTTTATAAAGCTCAATTTAGGGCAGCATCAAATATTTATAAAGAAAAGTTTGTTGATTTAAAAAGAAAAGCTATGAATTTCTCTGATAAGATGAGTAACATAACTTGGAAAATGCAAATAAGAGTTGGAAATATTGTTACATTAACAGAAATGGAAGAAATAACTAATGAATATAAATCTATTATGAGTGAAAAGTCTCAATTAGATCAATTAAAAGATAAATTTTGTATACGTCATCCTGAGTATGATGAATCCTTAATTGATAACTTAGAAGATAGATATAATAGTATGGTTAAATATCGCGAAGAACATATTGAACAATTCTTTGAAATATTTAATCGAAGTATTAGTAAAAAACATCTTGTAAATGTAATGATAGAAGATAATTTTCCACTAACAGTATTATGTTTACTAGATGGATTTGGAGCTGGATTAAGTATAATTACTAAAAATTTTCACAATCTATCTATTCCATCATTTGCATTTGCATCAGGAATAAATATATTAATTTCAAAACAAAAACTAGATATTTATCGCAATAATTATAAAAAAGGTATGACTATTCTTAATAATAGTGAAGAAACTAAGGAAGAATATAAAGAATATTGTTTAAGAAAAAATAAAAAAAATAAAAGCACATTCTAGTGCTTTTTTAGTTACTTATAAGATGAATGTATAATAGCTAGCTTAATAATTAAATAATATATTACTTTATTAACGTCTTGAGAACTAATATAACTACTTATCGAATATTCCATTAATACTTTTAAATTAATAGGTAAAGTTATAGATCTATTATTAACACCTTTTATCTTTTTTATAAGATCATCACAAATTATATTAGCTTCTTCCATAATAGAGTAATTTATAATTCGAGAATCTCCATCACTGATACCATAATTATAATCAAAACACTGTAATACTTTATCAGCTATCCTTAGATCTATATCATTATCTTTAATACTTTTAATATTCATTAAATAATGATTAATAATTTCTTCTAATGAATTATTATTCATGTTGTTAAATAAATCTTCAATATTGAAATGTTCACAAGAAATACTAATAATTAAATTATCTAGTTTTTGAATAATACTATTCTTCATAACTCAATCCTTTCTTAAAAACTATTTATGTGACAGAAAAATCGTCAGCTTTCTTATAAAACTTACTACATAATTAGTATGGTTCAAAAAAGATGGACTTATTACAATAATACTAAGTTTGAAGGAAAGATGTAGGATGATAAAAGGCAAAAGGAAAGCTCGTAAAATTTTAGCAAATAACATAGTTTACTTCAGATTGAGGAAAGGATGGAGCCAAGAAGATTTTGCAGAATCTTTAGGAACAACTCCTACATATGTCTCTAATTTAGAGAATGCTAAAAGAAATACAAGAATTGATTATATTGACTTAATTGCTGATACATTAGGAGTTTCAGTAAATGATTTATTTATTGAAAGACAAGAAGTATCAAATCATCGAATTCCCAGACGATAGAAGATTAACTCTTCTTTTTTTTCTGTCATTATAATTATACCAATCTTTTTACAAACTTACCACATAATTGGTATGGTTAGTAAGAAATTAACTTATTACAATAATGGTATGTTATGGGTGTGATGTGAATGAAGTACGATAAATATAAAGGCAGAAAAATATTAGCAAATAACATAGTTTATTATAGATTAAGTAATAATTGGACTCAAGAAGAGCTAGCAGAAAAGTTAGAATCATCTCCAAGATATGTATCTGAAATGGAAAGAGCTAAAAGAGATACTAAGATAGATTTTATATCTAGAATAGCTAATACATTTCAAGTTGATTTAATAAATTTATTTACTGAAAGAGAAGAAGTAAAGAATCATAGGATAGCTAAAAGAAGAAAGAAATAACTTCTTTTTTTCTTTCT
>CANQCQ010000110.1 GCA_947589725.1 uncultured Bacilli bacterium
GTAACAGCAACAAACTCACCACTTCTTTTTAAAGACTCAATTATTTCTAATTTTTGAATTGGTGTAACTCTACTAAAAACTCTTTTCGAACTAATAAATTTATCAAACTCAGTTTTTCCTAAATTATAATATTTAGTTACTTCAGATGTTGTTGTTACTTCATCAGTACTTTTAATTATATTTAATTCCTTAGCAATAGATGTAGCAGTTAAATGATGATCTCCTGTAATCATTAAAACTTTTATACCAGCAGTATTACATTCCTTTATAGACTTAATAGCATCTTTTCTAATAGGATCTATG
The DNA here is from genome assembly GCA_947589725.1 of uncultured Bacilli bacterium. The sequence goes on from CANQCQ010000110.1 coordinate 304, forward strand.
AAGGCAACCATTCCTTGAAAAATTAAATTCTTAAGATCTTTTTCAGTATAACTTTCTTTTTCAGTAATTTGACTTTGAGCTATTCCAATTACCCTATACCCAGAAGAGGCAAGTGAATTGTTCTGTCTATTGATTTTTTCTTTATTAACATTAGTACAAAAAGATAAAACTTTTTCAATAGAACCTTTAATAGTACAATAAGTTTTCTCATTTTCCTTATAAAATACAGCAGAATATTTATTTTGCGATTCATATGGGATAGTAGCAATTATTTTACAATTATCTTTATTCACATTAAGCTTTTTACCTAATACTTTAAAAGCTATATCAATAGAGTCTCCTACATATTTATTATCTATTAATTCTGCTTCATTATTTAAAATACCTAATTTAGCAATATTTTTAGCTTTACTAATATTTTCTCCTGTAACATTTCCTTTACTACTATAGCCAACACCAGTTATTAGATATTCACTATCATCTGGTAAAACTATTTTCTTAGCAGTTTGTTCATTTACTGTTAATGTTCCAGTTTTATCAGAAGCTATTACTGTACAACTTCCTAATGATTCAATTGAATAAAGTTTTCTAGCAATTACATTTTTTTTACTCATTCTATTTGAGGCAATAGTTAAGGCCATTGTAAGAGCAAGAGGTAAACCTTCAGGCATTGCTGACACTGATAAAGCTATAACAGATACAAATATTTCTTGTGAAGATACTCCTTTACTATATAATAAAATAGTTATAATAATACCAACTATAATTATTAAATTACTTATTTGTTTAGAAAACTTTTCAACTCTAATTGTTAGAGGAGATTTTTCTTCTTTAGTATTATGAACCTTATCGGCTATCTTACCTATTTCTGTAGTTATTCCGGTATTTGTAACTATACCAAGACATCTTCCAGTTACAACATTAGTTGATGCAAATAACATATTAGTTCTTTCACTAATTGAAACTACTTCTTTAAGTTGTTTACTATCTTTAACAACAGCTACAGATTCTCCAGTTAATGTTGACTCATCTACAGTCAAATTAGATGATTCTAATATACGAATGTCAGCAGGAATTTTATCTCCTGATTCTAATAATACAATATCTCCCGGAACTAAATAAATAGACTCAATTATTTCTTCTTTATTATTTCTTATTACTTTTGAATAAGCTTTGACTAAATTAGATAAAGCTTCAGCTGTTGTATTAGCCTTATTTTCCTCAACAACACCTATAATTAAATCAATTAAAACAATTGCTAAAATAGCAAAAGCATCAACATACTCACCTACTAATAATGAAAAAATTATCGCAACAAATAAAAGTAAAGTAATTGGAGCTTTTATTTCTTCAAATATAATCTTTAATATAGAATCTTTTTTCTTTCGAGGAATTTGATTTAAACCATATTCTTTTACTCTTTTTTTTATTTGATCACTAGTTAAGCCTTTTTTACTAGACTTTAAGTATTCTATAATTTCTTTTTCATCTAATTTATAGTTTTCTATCATATAATCACCTATCATATAATGAGTATAACAAATATTTATTCTCTGGAAAAGAAAAAATCAATGATTGCTCATTGATTAAACATTATCATTTGTTAAGGTAATACTAATTAGACAATTATCTTTATATGTAATTATAAACTTACCAGTTTCTGTAGTTGTTCCTAATTGATTGTCTGAGTATGTTCCATTAATTGTAAATATAGCTGTATCCTTATTATAATCAACTGAAGATGCTTTATATGTTCTTTCTACACCTATTATTGGCCATGTACTATTCCAACCTATGAAATCTTGTCCTAGTAGTGAGTCTATTGTACTCTTTAGAGAATAACCATTTTCTAAATCACTATCAAAGTTATCAGTACTACCATATACTTCTTCATATTTATGCTTTATAAATTCTAAACTTGCATAATTATACATACCATCATCACTTTGAGTAAAATCACCAGTTTGTTCTAGCATTAAGTAAATTAAATTTAATCTTTTACTAGGATCTTTTAAAATATCTACTCCACTATCTGATGTAGTATAACTTATTAATAAGAATTTTCCTAAATTGTTAGAAATACTGGTAGAAACTTTTTCCATATCATTAGGAATAACAACTTCTTTTTTAGTTTCTTCATCATTAGGTTTTGGAAGATTATCTACTTTATTATCTTCTTTATCTTGTGAATTATTACTCTTACTAGTATTCATAGTTGTATAAACATTTAATCCAATACCAACAATTAAAAGTATAGCTCCTATTAATAGAAATATTTTACCTATATTAATATTTTTATTTTTCATTTCTTAACCTCCTCTATTATATATGTTAATTATAACATAAATAAATTTATAAATTATATTTTATTAATATTTTTTTATTAATTTACTATAAAAGGAGAGTTTGTAGTACCATCACCTGATTGAAATACTGTATCTACTTTTAATGATATAACTGGTCTTACACCTAGTGTAGCATTAGCTCGGTAACTATTTATACGATTACTAATTATACCATGAAGACTTGTTCTATATTCACCACTAGAATATGGTGACATTGTCCAGTAATCACTTCCAGTACTTAAATAACATGTAGATGAATTTGCTTCTTCATTAAAAGCTCCCGCAAGTACTGCTTCGGGAAAAGTAATTAATCCTACAGGATATTTTAATTTACCATTTCCTAATTCAGGAGAATGTGTGAATCTATCTTCCTCTCTTTCACATGTAAGATCAAGCTCACCCTCATCATAAAATTTTTTTGAGTAAAAAAACATATAATCAGAAACAGTACTACCGTTAGCTTCATACCCATTTTTTAGATATATACTGCGGTTATTGCAATATATTGTATCTTCTAATTTTTCTTCAAATTGTAACATTTTAGATTCAAACCAAGTACTTTCGATAGCTTTTTTTATATTAGAAGGAGTTTTATTAGTGAACATATCATCTAATGCTTCTTCTATTAATTTACCATTTTTTAATTCTATATAATATTCAGAACTATATTTGTTAAAATAAAATCTAAGAGTAGAACAAGTTGTTGATGATCCACCACAAGAGTAATGATGATTATTATTTAATGTTGATGATGTATCACTACTTAAAGTATATTTTCCATTATCGTAGGTTGCAGATGTTGCATATTTACTACTTGATCCAGTTTTATAATTATATATATCACCATACATATAGCCATTATAAGAAGGTGATGAATCTTCTGAATTGAATGCTAATGCCGAACCTACTAGAGTAGATGTTCCAGTTGCGTTGCATTTTCCGTCAGAGGATGGTGATCCATTAAAAATCATTTTCACTCCACCAGTATCTGTTGTACGAATTATCTTCCAACAATAATTGGCAAATCTTACATTATTGTTTTTAACTGCTCCTCGATAATAATATATAGGATATTTATCATTTTCTGTTCCAGCTCTTAAATATATTCCTTCGCCATTAGTTGTGGAAGACACTTTAGTAAAATCTATTCCACTAT
>CANQCQ010000111.1 GCA_947589725.1 uncultured Bacilli bacterium
ACAAAATGGTACTAATATTAATGGTGTAATGATAGAAAAACCTCATAGATTCTTAACTGCAATGACAATTGCAACACAATTAATAACTGCAGTTAACTCTAGTCAATATGGAGGATGTACTATTACATTAACTCATTTAGCACCATTTATAAGATCAAGTTATGAATTTTATGTAAAAAAATATAAGAAGAGAAAATTAACTAAAGAGCAAGTAGAAAAATTTGCTAAAGAAGATTTGGCAAAAGAAATAACTGATGGAGTTCAAACTTTCCAATATCAAATAAATTCAATGACTACAACTAATGGTCAAGCTCCATTCTTAAGTGTTTGTATGTATCTTGGAGAAACAGAAGAATATAAAGAAGAATTAGCAATGTTAATAGAAGAAGTTCTAAAACAAAGAATTCAAGGTATGAAAAATGAAAATGGTGCATATATTACACCAGCTTTTCCTAAATTGCTTTATGTACTAGAAGAAGAAAATATAAATCCAAAAGGAAAATATTATTATTTAACAAAGCTTGCAGCACAATGTACAGCTAAGCGTATGGTTCCTGACTATATTAGTGAAAAAGTAATGAAAGAATTAAAAATTAATGAAAATGGTGAAGGAGAATGTTATCCATGTATGGGTTGTCGCTCTTTCTTAACACCAGATAGATCTATAAGTTTAGGAAATATCGCTAAAGCGAAAAACTATAAAGAAGGTGTTGGTAAATACTACGGTAGATTTAATCAAGGTGTTGTTACCATCAACCTAGTAGATGTAGCTTTATCTTCATCTAAAGATATGGATGATTTCTGGACTATATTTGATGAAAGACTAGAATTATGTCACAGAGCATTACAAATTAGACATAAAAGATTAAGTAAAGTAACTAGTGATGTTGCACCAATATTATGGCAACATGGAGCACTAGCAAGACTTGAAAAAGGTGAATCTATTCATGATTTATTACATCATGGATATTCAACAATATCATTAGGATATGCAGGACTTTATGAATGTGTTAAATATATGACAGGACATTCTCATACAGATTGTGGTGTAGGAAAAGAATTTGGACTTCGAGTAATGCAACATTTAAATGATGCCTGCAAAAAATGGAAAGAAGCAGAAGATATTGATTACTCTGTATATGGTACACCAATTGAATCAACTACTTATAAATTTGCCAAGTGTCTAAGAGAAAGATTTGGAGTAATAAAAGGAATTACAGATAGAGATTATATTACTAATTCATATCATGTACCAGTTTTTGAAGAAATAGATGCCTTTACAAAATTAAAATTAGAATCTGAATTTCAAAAACTATCTCCAGGAGGTGCTATCTCTTACATTGAAACAGCTGACTTAAATAATAATATTGATTCAGTATTAGAAGTAATTAAATTTATATATGACAATATTATGTACGCAGAACTTAATACAAAATCAGACTATTGCCAAGCTTGTGGATATAGTGGTGAAATTTTAATTGATGATAATTTGGAATGGTATTGTCCAAACTGTGGAAATAGAGACCATGACAAATTAAATGTTGCTCGTAGAACTTGTGGATACATTGGTACAAATTTTTGGAATAAAGGAAGAACTCAAGAAATTAAAGAAAGAGTAATTCATCTAGATAATAAGGATGCATAATGAGATATAATAAAATAAGAAAAATGGATATAGCAGATGGCCCTGGAGTCAGGGTCTCTGTATTCTTTCAAGGATGTGCTTTTCATTGTAAAAATTGTTTTAATGAAGAAACTTGGGATTTTAATGGAGGGTTAGAATTTACTACTGACACAATAAATACAATATTAGATTTATCAAATAAAGATCATATAGCTGGTTTATCTATATTAGGAGGAGAACCATTACATCCTAAAAACATAGAAGCATCTACAAAATTAGCCAAAGCATTTAAAGAAAAATATCCAAATAAAACAATTTGGTTATGGTCAGGTTTTTTATTTGAAAATTATATAAAGAATAAAGAAATAATAAAATATTTAGATGTAATTGTAGATGGGCAATTTGTTGATGAACTAAAAGATCCTAATTTAAAATGGAGAGGATCATCTAATCAAAGAGTTATTGATGTCCAAAAAACTATCAAAAAAGGCGAAATTGTACTATATTGTAGCTAAATCATAAAAATTAGAAGGAGTAGAAGTAATGAAGCAAAGAGGTTTTGAAGTAGTAAAAGGCTATGAAGATAAAAATATCAATTTGCCAGTTAGAAAAACTAAACATTCTGCTGGTTATGATGTAGAAGCAGCTGAGGATATAATTATTCCTAAATATTATCCGGGAATAAAGCCAACATTGATTCCCACAGGATTAAAAGCTTACTGTGGTGAGGATGAATGTTTCCTTCTACTAAATAGAAGTAGTGGACCTAAAAAAGGCTTTTTAATGGCAAATAGTGTAGGACTAATAGATTCAGATTATTATGGAAATCCAGATAATGATGGACATTTCTATTTTGCATACTTCAATTGTAGTGATCATGATATTGAAGTAAAAAAAGGCGACGTTATTGGACAAGTGGTATTTCAAAAATACTTAACAGTTGACAATGATAAAGCAGATGGAAAAAGAACTGGAGGTTTTGGTTCCACCGATAAATAGTATTAAATAATACTATTTTTTTAATTATATATATGTTATAATAAATGTCGAGTCTTTAGGAGGTGATACTATCAAAAAAGTTGGATTAGTACTTGAAGGTGGCGGACTACGTGGATTATATACAGCTGGCGTTCTTGATGTTTTGATGGAAAACAAAATAAAAATAGATAGTATTGTTGGTACTTCTGCCGGAGCTCTTTTTGGAGTAAATTATTTTTCCAATCAAAAAGGAAGAGTAATTCGCTATAATAAAGAATATTGTAATGATCGAAGATATATGAGTATTAAATCATTACTATTAACAGGAAATTATATAAATAAAGATTTTGCATATTACAGAATGTCACGCGAATTAGATCAATTTGATAATTTGGCATTTATTAATGCAAATAAAGAATTTTATGCAGTAGCAACTAATGTTGAAACAGGAGAACCTACTTATTTTAATATAACAAGTCCACTTGATCAGTTAGAAGAATTAAGAGCTTCTAGTGCAATACCAATGCTTTCAAAAATGGTCAAAATAAATAATGAAAAATATTTAGATGGTGGATTATCTGATAGTATACCTTTAGCTAAAGCTATTGGTATAGGTTGTAATAAAATTATAGTTATCGAAACTCAACCAAAAAACTATCGTAAAAAGCCTTTTAATAAAAATAAAGAAAAATTTTTAAAATTACGTTTCTTTAAATATCCAAAACTAGTTGAAACAATGCTTACACGTTACAAAAAATATAATGAAAGAAAAATGCAAATTGCTAAAATGGAACGTGCTGGAGATATATTTGTAATAAGGGCTAGTAAAAAATTAAATATTTCTATTACAAACAAAGATGAGCAAAAATATCAAGAAGTTTATGACTTAGGTGTTGCTGATGCAAAAGAAGCCATCAAAGAATTAAAAAAATATTTAAGAAAGAAAATAGAAAAAGATACAAAAGAAACAGTAGTTCCAGAAAACAAAAAAGATTTAGAGGCAAATTAATGTCTCTTATTTTTTAATATAAAGAATTGTTAGGAGAAAAGATGAAAAAGGTAATTCAAAAAATTGTAAGTAATTATTTAAATGTATTTAAAGATGAAGAAGATAGAATATCTTTCTTCTTAAAGTATTTAGAAAGTC
>CANQCQ010000112.1 GCA_947589725.1 uncultured Bacilli bacterium
GAAACTGTTATTCGTATTGAAAAAGATAAAACAGTCTATACCAATAATGCCACTTATAAAGCTAAGAGTATCATTCTAGCAACAGGAGCAGTAAATAAAAAATTAAATATCGAAGGAGAAACTGAACTTGTTGGTAGAGGAGTTTCTTATTGCGCAACTTGTGATGGTAATTTTTATAAAAATAAAATTGTAGCTGTAGTTGGTGGAGGAAATACAGCTATTGAGGATGCCCTATATTTATCAGAAATAGCTAAGACAGTATACTTAGTTCATAGAAGAGATGAATTTAGTGCAGATTCAATAAATATAGATGAGCTAAATAAAAAAGAAAATATAATTCAAATATTAAACTCTAATATTATTAAATTAAATGGTAAAGAAAAATTAGAAAGTATAATAGTTAAAAGTGAAACAGAAGAGAAAGAATTAAAAGTAGATGGTTTATTTATAGCAGTTGGACAGTCACCTAAAAATGAAATATTTAAAAATATCGTAGAATTAAATGATTTTGGATATATAAAATCAAATGATGGTGTTCATACTAATACTGAAGGAATTTATGTTGCTGGTGACACAAGAGTAAAAATATTAAGACAATTAACAACAGCAGTAGGAGATGGAGCTTTGGCAGCAACAACAGCTATTAAAGAGTTAAATCAAAAGTTGTAGTAAAATACAACTTTTTTAAAAATTAGAGGTGACTATATGTTTGATGCTAAAAAAGAAATTAGAAAAATTACCAAATTTATACAAAAATATTTTAAAGATAATAATTTAAAAGGAGCAGTAATTGGTATAAGTGGAGGTAAAGATTCAGCAGTAGTAGCAGCTCTTTTTACAAAGTCTCTTGGTAGTGGTAATGTTATTGGTATAACTATGCCATGTCACTCAAGAAAACAAGATATGGAAGATGCCCAATTAGTTGCTGATAAATATAACTTTGAATTGATTAATATAGATCTAACAGAAACTTATGATACATTTAAAAAACAAATAAATAAGTTTAATATAAAAGATGACTATTTAATAAATTCAGATATAAATATAAAGCCACGTTTTAGAATGAGTACTCTTTATTATGTAGCAGCTTATTATTCAGTAATAAAAGAAGGAACTTATATAGTGGCAGGTACTGGTAATAAATCAGAAGAATATGTCGGTTATTTTACCAAAGGTGGAGATTCAATTAGTGATATAAAAGTATTATCTGACTTAACGGTATCAGAAGTAATCGCAATCGGAAAAGAATTAGAAGTACCAGCCAAAGTATTATATAAAACACCAAATGATGGTCTTCAACAGTTAAGTGATGAAGAAAAACTTGGAATAACTTATGAAGATATTGAAAAATATATAAAACACATAGAAATAGATAAAGATATAAAGGAAAAAATAGAAAAATTACATCATAATGCTAAACATAAATTTTTTATCCCAACATATCTAAAGTAAAGGAGTTTATTATGCAAGAAATAGTAAAAAAATTAATAGATGAACAAAAGACAATATCTACAATGGAATCATGTACAGGAGGAGCAGTTGCGAATAGTATTACAAATGTTACTAATTCGGGAGATGTTTTTAAGTTTGGAGCTATAACTTATTCAAATAATTATAAAATAAAAATGGGAGTAGATGAAAAGTTAATTGAAAAATACACAGTCTATAGTATGGAAGTAGCCAAAGATATGGCAAAAGTAATAGCCAACTTTACAAATACTAATTATGGTATAGGTATAACAGGAAAATTAAATAGACAAGATAAAAATAATCCTTATGGAGATGATAATACTGTATTTATATCAATATATGATAAAGATAAAAATGAATATTTTGATAGTACTTTAAAAGTATCAGGTATTACTAGAAGTGAAAGTAAAAATGAAATTATTGAAAAAGTTAAAACTATGTTAAAAGAAATAATTTAATTCATAATTTAATAATTAATGATATAATTAATCTCGGAGGTTATAAAATGAAAAAATTAGTAATAGTAAGACATGGTCAAAGTCAATGGAATCTTGAAAATAGATTTACTGGTTGGACTGATGTAGATTTATCAGAAAAAGGAGAACAAGAAGCTAAAGAAGCTGGTATAGCACTAAAAAAAGCAGGATTTACTTTTGATGTTGCATTTACATCAGTTTTAAAAAGAGCAAACAATACCTTATATTATATTTTAGATGAATTAGGAGAAAGAAATATTCCTATAAAATATAGTTATAAATTAAATGAAAGACATTATGGTGCCTTACAAGGATTAAATAAAGATGAAACTAGAAAAAAATATGGAGAAGAACAAGTTCATTTATGGAGAAGAAGTGCTGATGTAAGACCACCAGAATTAAGTAAAGATGATGAAAGATTTCCAGGAAATGATCCTAAGTATAAAGATTTAAGTGAAGAAGAATTACCTTTAACAGAAAATTTAATGGATACTGTAGAAAGAGTAGTTGAATATTGGAAATCTGATATAGCACCAGTAATTCAAAGTGGCAAAAATGTAATTATTGTTGCTCATGGTAATAGTTTAAGAGGTTTAATGAAATATTTAGATAATCTATCAAAAGAAGAAGTAGTAAACTTAGAAATTAAAACTGGTAGTCCTATTGTTTATGAACTCAATGATGATCTAAGTCCAATTAGACATTATTATATTAATGAAAATTAAAAAGTCACTAAAAAGAAATTATAAAAAAATTTTAAAAATTACTATTTATGCTATAATTAAATAGAATAGGTGAATAACTATGAAGTATAAGAAGAAATTTAAAAATTATTTAATTATAGTATTAATATTTTTTATAAGTATTGGTTTTGCTGTTCTAACTTCAACATTAACTATTACTGGAGAAAGTACATTTAAGAAAAATACTTGGGAAATTTATTTTGATAATGTAGAGGTACTTTATGGAGATCATGAATCTATTCCAGTCATAAATGAAGAAACTCGTACTGAAGTGACATATGATGTTACCCTAAATTCACCGGGGATTATTATGAGTTTACTGTTGATGTGGTAAATAATGGAACAATAGATGCCATGATTAACAAGATAGAAAGTACTATAAATGGTGTATCAGTAGCAGAAAATCTACCAGATGTTTTTGAATATTCAGTAACTTATCTTGATCATACTGAGTTAGTTGAAAATAAAATTTTAAAATCAAAAGAAACAAAAACATACAAAATAAGATTAAAATATAAAGATGATATTGAAAATAGTCAGCTACCTCAAGAAGATCAAAAAATAACAATGGCATTTTCTGTAGAATATGTTCAAATAGGTAAAAATGATTGGATCTTTGATTATACTGGTCAAGAAGCAATCTATAAAGTTCCATATAAAGGAAATTATAAGTTAGAAGTGTGGGGAGCTCAAGGAGGATCATCTGTTTCTGATGGTGATAACTCATATAGAGGAGGTTATGGAGCTTACGCAACTGGAATAATTGCTTTAGAAGAAGGCCAAACTTTATACATCTATGTAGGTGGAATGGGAAAAAGATGTACATGTCAAACAACTAAAAATTGTTGTGGCGAAAACGGTGGCTATAATGGTGGAGGAAAATCTACTCAATACCCAATTCTAGGAAACGGTCAAACTTATTATGGAAGTGGTGGAGGAGCAACTCATATCGCTACTAAACAAGGATTATTATCAACACTAAATCCAGAGACAGATTTAGATAAGATATT
>CANQCQ010000113.1 GCA_947589725.1 uncultured Bacilli bacterium
ATTCATTAATTCTAGGTTTTATCATCGCTTCCATTTTTATTATTCTACCTATTAAGGAAATCATTACTATCCCAGGATTTATAGCCCTATTACTAGCATATATCTTAATAAATATAACTACTTTAAATACGTGATGGATTTATATCAATATCCACATATAAATCTTTATTTAAAATATACATATTATCAATTTCTTTTAAAGTAGGAATTAGTTTTTTATCAAATCGATATTTAATAATTATTTGAAAACGATATTCATTATTAAATTTTAAAATTAAAGCAGTAGTTGGACCTAAAACAATAGTTTCCGCTTCAACTTTACTATCTAAATATTTTTTTATTTTTTGGGCTTCTTGTAAAGTTTTAGTATAATCTTTGCCTATCACTTTTAAACCAATTAAATAATAATATGGGGGATATTTTAACTTTCTTCTTAAAGGCATTTCTAAATTATAGAAAGCATCATAACTATTATTTTTAACACAATTAATAACATAATTGTCAGGATTAAAGGTCTGAATGACGACTTCCCCAGATGCCTTACTTCGCCCACTTCTACCTGCGACTTGATTAAGAAGCGAAAAAGTATTTTCACTACATCTAAAATCCGGGATATTTAAAGAAGTATCGGCATTTATAACTCCCACCAAAGTTACTTTAGGAAAATCAAGACCTTTACTAACCATTTGAGTACCTATTAATAGGTCATACTTTTCATTTAAGAAATCTTCAATAAATTTTTCATGTGAGCCTTTCTTAGTTGTTGTATCTTGATCCATTCGGACAACTTTTAAACTAGGATATCTATTTTTAATAAATTCTTCTAGTTTTTCGGTACCTAAACCGAAATAGTTTAAAGCATTTTCTTTGCAACTTGGACAAACATCATCTTTTTTGTGTAAATAACCACAATAATGACAGATTAAATTATTACTGGAAGCATGATAAGTTAAAGTGATATCACAATTAGGACATTTATATGTAAAACCACAATTACTACAATTTACAAAGGTAGCATAACCCCGACGATTAAGTAAAAGAATTATTTGTTCTTTCCTGGCTATTCTTTCTCTTATTTTTTCATCTAATACTTCACTTATAATTGTATTTCTTTTATGCATTTCAGCAACCATATCAACAATATGAATAGTTGGTAAGCAAGCATTCCCTACTCTTTTATCTAATTTTAATAAAGTATATACACCTTTATCAGCTCTTGCTTTACTTTCAAGTGTTGGCGTAGCTGAACCTAAAACCAGAGGCACATTATGATATTTAGCTCTAAATATAGCAATATCCTTCGCATGATATTTCGGATTATTATCTTGTTTATAAGTCGTACTATGTTCTTCATCAATAATAATTATGCCTATATTTTCTAAAGGAGCAAAGACGGCACTCCGCGTACCAATAACAATACTTACTTCTTTGCGCATAATTTTTAAATATTCATCATGTTTTTCACCCGCGGACAAAGCACTATGTAAAACCGCCACTTGAGAGCCAAATTCTTGATAAAATCTTTTAATTATTTGCATCGTTAAAAGTATTTCGGGAACTAATAATAAAGCTGTTTTTCCTTTTTTTATAACTTCTTTTATGAGTTTAATATAAACTTCGGTTTTGCCACTTCCAGTTATTCCATATAATAAATAAGTTTGATATTTATCTAAATTAATACTTGCAAATACTTCTTGTTGCTCTTTAGTTAAAACTTTTTCTTTAATATTTTCTTTAATCTTATTAATTCGGTATTTTTGAACCTTTTCCACAATAACAACATTATTTTTAATTAAAGTATTTAAACTATTAGACTTTATTTCATTTTTATTTACTTCTTTTTTATTTTCTAGTAAATTTATTATTTCTATTTGCCCAATATATTTTTTATTTTTTTCTTTATAATTATCTAAATCTATATCTTTATTTAATTTAATAATTGATTCATAATAATCATAATTAGATTTTTGTTTTTTAGCTTTTAAACTAGATGGTAACAAAGTTTGTAAAGCGGTTATTTTAGTACATAAAGTAGTTTCTTTTAAATAATCACTAATTGCTAGTAATTCATCATTTAAAACTAATTCTTCATCAACAATATCCATTATTTCTTTTATTTCAAATTCTTCTTCAGCTTTATCTAATATTTCTAAAACAAAACCAAATATTTTTTTACTGCCAAAAGGAACACTTACTTTCATACCCACTTTAATTTTATTTATTAAATTATTTGGTATTTTATAAATAAATGTTTTATCTAATTCTTTAGTAGCATATTCAATTATTACTTTAGCAAACATATTAGTCACCTTACAATTATTGTAAAGAAAAAAACTATCTTTTTCAAGATAATTTTTATTTAATTTCCAGTTACATATCAATAATATATGGATTATCCGATGTTCCATTACCAGAAATAATTTTTACTTTTTCATTAAGATACATAGTAGGTCTAACTAATGTAGGACAATCATTAGCATTACATACTCCTCCAGCTATGCCATCATTACTTATAGTACATCTATATCTTGTACTACTAGATGCACGAGTTATTGTTGTTTCAAGTGTGTCAGAATTCATAAATAGCCAATTATTAATTTTTATTGTATAATCATTATATTGCATTATATTGTGTGTTAACCATGCTTCTTTATATGCTGCATATCCATAATCACTTAAATACATTAATCCTACACTTGCTTGGACTGTTGGCGCTGCTGTTGGAAGTTCAGTTCCCACATTTATATTTTTAATTTCAATATTGTATATTTGCTTTACTTTTTGTGCCCGAGACGGTATAGGAATTCCCGCTGTAATCCATGTATGTTTTTCTATCATATCAAACCATTTATGCTCATCTATTGGATATAAATATGTATTCAAATAATAACCATTTAAATTTTCTGTATTTAAATTACTTGTTTTCCAGTTATTTGTGTTATCTCCTGAACCATTTTGTTGTCTGTTCCAATAATAGCGCCCTGTATCACTAAGGTATGCTCCTTCTTTTCCTAACTGTTCAGTTGTTGCAGCAGTTGCTTTAATTATTTTCATTTCATATTGATTTTGGTTATTTTGAAATAATCCTATTATTCGATATTTATTTTCTTCTGGACAAATTATTTTACTTGAACCAAAACAGACGTAATTATGTACTATATCATTACTTCCACTATAGCGATAAGATAAATCTTCAGCATCTATTATGTTACCCTCTATATCTTTTATTGTTCCATTATGATATAGCAATGAATTGTTTCTATTTGTAATTAAATATTTTGCTATCGTTCCATCCCAATCATATCCTTTTATTGATACTTTTATTTTAAAGCTTTGTTTCATAGTATCGTTATTAGCATTTTCATCTACCCATAGATGTAATTTATATGTTCTTTCTTCTTTTATATATAGATTATTATTAAATACTTTATAGATATTCTTTCTTTTATTATCTAATCCATTATCTACTTCTTTTATTTCTTCTTCATTTAAGTCATTTGCTTTTTCTTTATTCGTTAGTAAATCGGTTATTAAGACATTATCATCTGCATCTGTTACTGCATATCTTATTTGATTATCTTCAATTTGGTTATCATTTAATGTTGTTAAATATAAATTAAATCCAGTATATTCTTCACAGGTACTACTTATGGTAAATTCATAAGGTGTTGTTTGTAATCCCATTTCTTC
>CANQCQ010000114.1 GCA_947589725.1 uncultured Bacilli bacterium
AAAGAAAATGGAACACTAAAAACAGATTATCGATTAATTACTACCAATGAAAATTCAAACTTAACAATAAATGGTGGAAATTATATAAGACAATTAGCAAGTAATGGAACCGGCGGAGTAATTAAAGCTGGTGGAAAAGTAATTATTAAAAAAGCTTCTATAGAAACTGATAATACATTTGCCATCTTTACAAATGATAATTTAGCCGGGGATATTAACATTTATGATTCAACTGTAAAACAAACAAATCAAAATAATGCTATAAATTTAAATGCTAGTGGAAGTGTATTAAATATTTATAATTCCGAAATAACTACTCAACTTTTAACAGCTATTTCAGCAAATGATGAAACAACAGCCAATATATGTAACTGTAAGATTACAACAAAAAGTACAGATCTTAGAGCTACAGGAACCGGAAAAATATTTTATTCTTCAAATAATCGCTTTACTGATAATTCAAATATTCCAAAAATAGATGGTACTAGTAATTCTTTTATAGCAGATGAATCAGTTTGTGGCGAATAATAAATTCAATAAAAAAGGTATCAATTTAATGAATTAACTTTCATTATTTGATACCTTTTCATTTTCATTATCTGATTCACTATTTAAATCATCACCAGTAGAATCTTCGTCTTCTATATCTTTATCATCAACATTTTCTTGATTATTATCTTCAGTATTTTCACTATCAGTATCATCATCTTGATTAAGATTTTCATCTGTATTTAAATCTTTATTACTATCGATATCATTTTTATTTTCATCATCTGTATCAGTTATTTGATTATCATTAACATCAGTATCATCATTAATATTATTGCTTGAAGAATAATAGTACTCTTCTACATAAGGCGTTACATTAACATTAGAAGAATTACTTGAATCAACTAATTCTGATGCATCAATTTCAATATCAGGAGTTCTTCCTTCCAAAACATCTTTTATATATATTTTTGCTTGTTCAATTGTCTCAGTTTTAGGAATCATTACATATAACAATTGACTACCACTAGAATAACATGTTCTTGAAGCATCACTTCCATCTAATGAATAACTAGATATATTAAATTTACCATTGTGATTTAAAATATACTTTATTATTTCTATTATTGAATCATCTGAAATATTTGTTAAAAATGTATTTCTAAGAGAATTTAATATACTATTATATTTTAAAAGAATAGATGGTGTAGAAGCTTTATTAATAACAGCTCTTAACATTCGAGATTGATTTATTCCTCTTTGTCTATCACCTTCAGCAAAATTTTTACGAGCTCTAACAAATTGCAAAGCCATTTCTCCACTAGTAATATGATTATAGCCTTGACTAAATGTATATGAATTTCCAATCGTTTGATCATAAACTCCCGTAGTAAATGCATAATCACTATAAACATCTAATGGTAAAAAATAATCTATTGCTTTCATAAAAGTAGTAAAATTAAATTTTACAAAATAATCAACTTTAACATCCAATAAATCACCTAAGCTATTAGCAGCTGTATCACTTCCATAAATAGAAATATGAGTTAACTTATCATTTACTCCTTTGCCATTTATTGTAATATAATAATCTCTTGGTATTGATATTAATAATATCTGTTTTGTCTTTAAATTAATGGTTGCTAACATATTAACGTCACTTCTAGAAGCCTCACTTACTGTACTTTCAAAAGAATCTTGTCCACTAATAAAAATTGCAAAACTTCCTTCTTCTAAATTTATATCCTTAGACTTTTTAGAATTATCAACTTCTATTTTAAACTTATATATAGTTCTTGTATTACTCTTAAAATCTTTTAAATTATTATCAACTTCTTTTGTGGATTCATCTTCATCATTATTTAAAACATCTAAATAAGAATCCATTATAAGTAAAGCATCAATATCATTATCTAATAAAGCATTTTCTAAATCTTCAATAGTAGAGTAACCAATACTTTCAGCATCTATTTTCTTATCTATCTTTTTCCACGCTTTTTCATGATATTTATCATCTTGATAAAAACCTATAATTTTTTTATCAACATCCTTTAATTCCTTATAACTACTATCTTTATTAACTATTACAGAATATTCAACATAAGACTTAGTAGAAAACATTTTTTGTACAGAAGAATATACATTTAATAAGACAATACTTACAACTATAAACAGTATCATAAGAATAACTGATATAACAGAAAAAACTTTTTTAATCTTTTCTTTAATTTTTTTATTAATAAGGAAAAATCCATTAACAATACCTAAAATTATTAATACTAATATTATAGGTATCAAAAATTTTAAATTTAAAATATTTATATGTATAAGTACATATAAGAAAAACAAAATACTAATTATAAGTAAAATATAAATATCTAGATATACATTTTTAAATTTAGAAAAAAACTTCTTCATAAATTACTCCTTAATATAATTATTACTTATAATTATACCATAATTATAAAAGCAATTTAAGGTTAATATAACAAATAAACTCTTTTACCTTCTATTTTTATAAATCCTTCAGTCTTTAAATATTTTAATTCTCTAGTCATAGCACTTCTATCAACACTTAAATAATTAGCTAAATCAATAAAGGAAAATGGTAAAGTAAAGTTTTTTGATCCTTTTTTACTAGATAAAATTCTAAAATATTCAAGTAATTTATCTCTTATAGATCTTTTTGTTAGTATTTCAATACGTTCATTTTTTAAATTTAGTTGCTCAGCCATTATTTTTATTAAGTTTTTAACAAAAATTATATAAAAATCTGTTTTAATAATCTCAGGTTGTGTTATATTATCATAATCAATATATGTAACTTTAGTCTTTTCTTTAGTAATTACTTCACATTCTTCAGAATTAATAGAAGAGATTAGATTACCGAATATTTGATTTTGTTCCAGTTCATCAATAATAATACTATTTCCGTTATAATCATTAAAAACTATTTGTAAACTGCCTTCGTCAACAATTCCAATAAAATTATCACGGTTTACATTTGACAAGATATTTACACCTTTCATATATGGTATACTGTGAGCTTTAAGCATTTTCAATAGTTTTTCTTGATTCTTAGGAGAAATATTTTCAAATAAATTTTGCACAAAATAGTCACCTCTAAAATAACTTTAACAAAAAATGTAAAATGTTGCAATTGCAACATATCTTTTTAATAAAATATGTATATAATGAATTTGTCATTAGAAAGAGGTGTGTAGTAAATGAAAGTAATAAAAAGAGATGGACATATGGTAGACTATTGTCCTCAAAAGATAGAAGACGCAATAGAAAAGGCAAATATTGAAGTTGAAGAAGAAGACCGTGCTTCAAGTATTCAAATAAAAAATATTATTAAATATATTGAGCATCTTGGTAAAAAAAGAATATTAGTAGAAGATATTCAAGATATCATTGAAATGAAACTTATGGCTATAGGTAAATATAATTTAGCTAAACATTATATTACATATAGATATACAAGAGAGTTAGTTAGACGTAGTAATACTACAGATTTAGCTATTAAGGAGTTAATTGATGGTGAAAGTGAATATTGGAATACAGAAAACTCTAATAAGAATGCTAAAGTAGTTACTACTCAAAGAGACTATTTAGCTGGTATTACAAGTACAGATAT
>CANQCQ010000115.1 GCA_947589725.1 uncultured Bacilli bacterium
GCTATTGCTATTTTGACACATAGAGAATTAACTTTATTAGTAGTTGCTGGTATCTTTATAATAGAAACTTTAAGTGTAATTATTCAAACATTATGGGTTCAGTTATTACATAAAAAATTATTTTTAATGACTCCTATTCATCATCATTTTGAAAAACTAGGATGGGAAGAAACAGACATAGTAAAATTATTTTGGGTTTTAGGATTAATTCTTGCTATGGCTGGAATCATATTTGGAGTTTGGCTATAATTTTATATTTTTAAGGAAGAGAAATCTTCTTTTTTTTGTTATTATATGAAAAATAATGGTATACTAAAATAAGAAAGGATGATTAATTTGAAAGAAATAGCATGGAATAAGTATAATGCTTTAGATTTAGAAAAATTAGAAGCAATTAGTAATGATTACAAACATTTTTTAAGTATTTGTAAAACTGAAAGAGAAGCAACTTCTGAAATTATTCGAAGAGCTAAAGAAAAAGGATTTAGAGATTTAGAAGAATATATAAAAGAAGATAAGTTAGTTGCTGGTGACAAAGTTTATGTAAATAATAGTGATAAGTCTGTTGCTTTATTTGTAATAGGTAGTGAAGATATTGCAAATGGTATCAATATATTAGGAGCTCATATAGATTCTCCTAGATTAGATTTAAAAGCTGTTCCTTTGTATGAAGATAGTGGATTAGCTTATTTTGATACTCATTATTATGGTGGTATTAAAAAATACCAATGGGTTACATTACCATTAGCTATTCATGGAGTTGTTGTTAAAAAAGACGGAACTAAAATAGATGTAAATATTGGAGAAGATAAAAATGATCCAGTAGTTGGTATTACTGATTTACTTCCTCATTTAGGACAAGAACAAATGAAAAAGACTGCTGATAAAGTAATAGAAGGAGAAAATCTTGATATTTTAATTGGTAGTCGTGAGGATAAAAGTCAAAAAGAAAATAAAGTTAAAGCAAATATTTTAAATATCTTAAAAGAAAAATATGATATTGAAGAGGATGATTTATTATCATCAGAAATAGAAATTGTTCCATCAGGAGTAGCGAGAGACTTTGGACTTGATAAAAGTATGATTATGGGATATGGTCAAGATGATAGAGTATGTGCTTATACTTCTTTAGAAGCATTTTTAGAATGTGAAAATGTTAAGCGTACTATCAGTTGTATTTTAGTTGACAAGGAAGAAATAGGCAGTGTTGGAGCAACAGGAATGTGTTCACATTTTTATGATAATTCAATTGCTGAAATTTGTGCATTACTTGGAAATGATTCTCCTAGAGCAGTAAGACGTGTATTACAAAATTCTAGAATGTTATCAAGTGATGTTAATGCAGGATATGATCCACTTTATAAAGAAGCAATGGATCCTAGAAATTCATCTTACTTAGGAAAAGGTGTAGTTTTTTGTAAGTATACTGGTTCTCGAGGTAAGAGTGGTAGTAACGATGCTAATGCAGAATACATTGCTAAATTAAGAAAAGTAATGGATGATGGTAATGTTAGTTATCAATTATCAGAACTTGGTAAAGTTGATTTAGGTGGAGGCGGAACAATTGCCTACATATTAGCAGATTATAATGTAGATGTAATAGATTGTGGAGTAGGAGTATTAAGTATGCATGCTCCATTCGAAGTAACATCAAAAGCAGATATATACGAAGCATATAAATGTTATATTTCTTTTTTAACTAACATGAGATAAGGACAAATTTGTCCTTTTTTTATTTCTATGGTATAATTATGTCACTCTTTGGGAGGATATTATGATAAAGAACTTACAATTAGGTGACATAAATAAATTAAAAAGATTTATTTCATTTGATATAAATAATAATAGTAAATTATATTATGAAGATAATTTATTACATAAGATACCTAAGAAGATTAATGACTCATTACCTAAAATTTTAACTTATATAGATGATAATAATATTAAATGGTTAGTTAAAGTAGTTAATTTTATAGAAGATAAAGATAAAATAGTTGGTTATACAATGATGAAGTATGATAATTATAAATCTCTTTCTAAATATAAATATCGAGATATTGATTTAAAAATAAATGATAGTATCAAAATAATTAATGCATTTGATTACTTTAATAATAAAAATTTACTTTATAAAGATTGTCATACAGGAAATATTTTACTTAATAAAGATAATAATGATATAAAAATATGTGATTTAGATAGTTTTGAATTATGTAATTATAAAATAGCTAAGAATAAACAATTATTTAAAGTATTTGAATTATGTATATCTTACTTATATAATTTAAATTCTCAAATTTCATATATTTTAGTTAATCGTAGTACTAGTAATATTGATAATGATAATTATATAAGAGAATGTTTAAAATCTGTTGGAACTAAGAGTTTTCAAAGCAAGGTAAAAAAATTAAAATATATAGATAAAACTAAAATTAAAGATGATAGAAAAAGAATGATTACTGAAGCTAAAAATTATATGAATTCTGGTTATTATAAGTACTATTAAAGAACGTTATGTTCTTTTTTTTAATTATTAAAATATAATTTATTAGGTGTATATATGAATAAAAAAATTGATAAAATTTTATTATTAGCTGTTATATTACTTTCAATATTTGGATTAATGATGATTTATTCTGCTTCATCTATTTGGGCTTCATATAAATTTGGTGATAGTTTTCATTATTTGAAATATCAATCTATCTTTTTTTTAATTGGATTAATAATTTTATATGTAGTATCAAAAATAGATTATAGATTGTATTATAAATATTCAAATAAAATATTACTTGTCTGTTTTATTTTACTTATACTTGTCTTAATTCCAGGAGTGGGTAGTGTTAGAAATGGAAGTCGTTCTTGGTTTGGGATTGGACCATTTGGTATACAACCATCGGAGGCAGCTAAGTTAGGTCTTATTATCTTTACTAGTAAATATATATCAAATAGTGATAGATATATAAAGGAATATAAGAGGGGTATTTTTCCCATACTTTTTATTACACTGATTATATTTGGACTTATTATGTTACAGCCTGATTTAGGTACTGGTTTGATATTAGTAGTTTCAATTGTCTCATTACTTTTTATTGCTGGAATTAACTTAACATTTTTTGTTGTAGGTGGAGTTTTAGGATTAGTTGGAGTTGTAGCTTTAATTCTTATTGCTCCATATAGAATGGCAAGAATTACTTCTTTTCTAGATCCATGGAGTGATGCATTAGGAACAGGATTTCAAATAATACAGAGCTTATATGCTATAGGTCCACAAGGAATATTTGGTACTGGATACCTTAATTCTGTTCAAAAACACTTTTATTTACCAGAACCTCAAACGGATTTTATTTTTTCTATAATAGCAGAAGAATTTGGGGTAGTAGGTTCTTTTATTGTAGCTTTATTGTTCACAACAATTTTATATCGAGGAATAAAAATTTCATCAAAACAATTAGATCCTTTTGCTAAATACCTAGCTTTTGGTATGACATTTCAAATAATAATCCAAAGTATATTAAATTTATGTGTTGTTGTTGGACTAATACCAGTAACTGGGTATGCCCTTTTGTTGTACTCATA
>CANQCQ010000116.1 GCA_947589725.1 uncultured Bacilli bacterium
TTTAGTGAATCAAGTATAGTAGATTATGTTAATATATCAGCAATCATAATAATTGCTACAATAGCAATATTGCTATTAGGATTTAGAAGAGATAAATTAACTGGCATAAAAAAATCAATTCTTTTTACTACGATTACTGAAATTATAATCTTTTTAGCAATATCGTATGGCTTAGGTTCAGTTATAGGATATGCTCAAAATAGTAATATATTAAATATGTCGTCAATAATTGAGACAATATTACCACCAATACTATATATTATTGGTATAGAAATATTTAGATATACTCTAATTAATGCAAATAGAGATAAAATATCTGTTACTTATATAACAACATTATTGATAATTATTTTAGAATTAACAATGGGGCTAAAGAATGTTCTAATGTATAATTTTGAAACTATCTTTAGAACACTTGCAACTATTATTCTTCCAATTATAGTTAGAAATGCAACAATGTCATATATGACTTTATATGGTGGACTTAAATCAGTTTTATGTTATAGACTAATTATGGATATATATAGATATATAGTACCGATTGTTCCTGATCTTGGAGATTATATAACTTCTGTTATTGGAATTTTACTTCCAGCAACAGTTTATATGTATTCTGCAAGAATGGTTGATCAATTTGAAAGAGAACAAGATGAGGAAGAGATGGAAACTAAATCTAAAAATAGTAGTTCATTTAGATTTGGAGATATTCCACTTACAATATTTACAGTAATACTTGTTGCATTAATATCCGGTAGATTTACATATGCAATTATTGGTGTAGGTTCTGAATCAATGACACCTGAAATTGCAAAAGGGGATGCAATTTTATACAAGAAAGTAAAATCACAAAATGAATTTAAAGTAGGAGATGTTCTAGTATTTAAGAGTGGTTCAAAAACAATAATACATAGATTAGTAGAAATCAAAAAAAGTGAAAAGAATACTTATTTCATAACAAAAGGGGATGCTAATAATAGTCCAGATAATTTAAATTTAACAATGGATAATATAGAAGGAAAAGTTCTATTTAAAATTAAATATTTAGCTTATCCAAGTTTATGGTTAAAAGATTTTGTAGAAAAGGAGTAGAAAAATGAAAAAATGGAATAAAATTGGGTTATTGACATTATTACTAATTGCTTTACTAGGATCTTCTTATTTCTTATATATTAAGGAATATATAAACTATGTAATTATAACAAGCACATTTTCTGCTATTTGTGCACTTGTACTTATAAATACATTAGTATCTACAAGATCTGAAGACAGTTTATATAAAAGCAAACTAAGACAAATATTAAGAACATATGATTCTGTTTTAGTAAAAAGTAAAAATTTACCTAAATTAGATGAAAAAAATATTATAAAAGTAGATTCAATTGAAGATATGGTTGATGCTCAAATGGAAATTAGGAAACCAATTTACTATCAAGAGCAAACTCAATCTTGTGCTTTTGTTTTACTAGACAATACAGAAGCTTGTATTTATATTTTAAAAGTAAATGATGATGTTCTATGCCCATTAGAAATTGAAATTAAAGAATTAGAAATTAAAAAGAAAGCTGAAGAGTCAAAAGACAGTAATGTTAATATCAGTGAAGATACATCAGAAATGCTTAATGGTCTTGAAAACACTACAATTATAAGAGTTAAAAAAGGAAAATATATAAAAGTTTCTCCTCTAAAGAAAAACAAAGATAAAAAGTTAGTTAGAGAAACAGTGGAAGAAGTAAAAGATAAAGTTGAAGAAACTAAAGAAGCTGTTGAAGAGACTAAAGCTAAAGTGGATGCTATGGATGAAAAAACTGAAGAAATTAAAGATGCTGTAGTTGAAAATAATTATAAATCTAAAAAGCATAACGAACCAGTTGATGATTACAAAGAAAATATAGAAGAAAATGAACAGCCAACATATGAAGATAACAAATATAGTCATGAAGAAAATAGTGATTATAATGCATCTTCAGATGGAGAAATCAAAAATGACTTTGAAAATAATAGTCAATTTGATGAAAATAATGAAATTAGTAATACATCAGATGATGATAGTGAAATAGAAGTTTTACATTTTTAAAAGATAACTAAAAAATAAAGTTATCTTTTTTTTATTTAGTCATACTCTTTACAAAGGAGATGATTATATTTATAAAGTAGGTATTTATATTAGGCTTTCAAAAGAAGATTTATTAAAAAATAAAAATCAAGAAAGTGAAAGTATCATAAATCAAAGAAGTTTATTATTAGATTATTTAGACAAAAATAATTTAAAGTTAGAAAAAGAGTACGTGGATGATGGATTTAGTGGCACTACCTTTGATAGACCAGCTTTTAATCAATTAATAAAAGATATTGATTCTAAAAAAATAGATATGGTTGTTACAAAAGATTTATCTCGACTTGGAAGAGATTATATTAAGAGTGGATATTATCTAGAAGAATACTTTCCTATGAAAAAAATAAGATACGTTTCTATCTTAGATAATATTGATACCTTTAATGATCAATCAAATAATGATATTGCACCATTTAAAGCACTTTTTAATGATATGCAAAGTAAAGATACTTCAAAGAAGATAAGATCTATTTTGATAAACTTAAAAAAACAGGGATTATTTATTGGCAATAGTGCTTGCTTTGGCTATAAAAAAGATCCTGATGATAAGCACAAAATTGTTATTGATAAGGACGCTGCAACAATAGTAAGAAAAATATTTGATATGGCTTTAAATAACAAATCAATTAAAGATATTGTTCTATATTTAAATGAAAACAATATACAAACTCCAAAAGATTATAAATTAAAGCAAAATATTCATAAGTGGGGCAATACTTCCGTTTATCAAATATTACATAATTATATGTATACTGGAAATATGACTCAAGGAGTTCAAGCAAAATTAAGTTATAAGTCAAAAAAAAGAATTTTTTTAGATGAAAGTCATTGGATAATTGTTCCAAAAACACATGAGGCTATTATTACAGAAGAAGAGTATTATAAATTAAATAATTTTATTCACACCATTTGATAAAATTAATTCAATATCAAGGCCTTCTTCTTTATAATATCCTTTTTCATAAGCAACATACATAGGTGCATAAAAAATAGTATGAGCTACTTCACTAACTTTAACTTTAGTTAATTCTTTTGTTGAGTTATCTTTTTTAAATGAAAATAAAACACTACAAGCACAAATAAAAATTACTAAACAAAATAGTAAATAACTAATTATTTTTTTCATATAATCCTCCTTTTCAAAGTATTATATGAATTTTTAGCATTTGTGTTATACTTGGTAAGAGGTGTTGATAGTGAAATTATTATTTATTTCTGATATACATGGTATAAAGACCAATCTTGAACATATTAAAGAAAGATTCTATGAATTAAAATGCGATAAACTTATAGTTTTAGGAGACTTATTTTATAATGGACAAAGAAATAATTTTATAAATAATTATGATGTTGATTATGTAAAGAAATTTTTAAATTCATTCAAAGATAAAA
>CANQCQ010000117.1 GCA_947589725.1 uncultured Bacilli bacterium
GTCTTTGATTACTTTAAAGAAAATAAAGATAAAGTAGAAAATGTTACTGGACAAAGTATAGATACAGATGAATTAGAGTCAATTAGAAATAGTGAAGAATTTCAAGAAATTAATAATATTATAAATGAATCTATTAATGATACTGGTGATAATATAGATGATTCTTATAAAACAGTAATTAAGACTTATTCTTATGTTGTATCAGATACTTTTAGATTGACATTGTTTATTTGTATTATAGTCGATATACTTATAATAGCTTTAATACAATGGTCATTATATAAATGGATTGTGATTGTAGGTAGATCTTTATTAACTAGTGGTATTATGGTTATGCTACTATATTTAGGTTCTAGTTTTATGCTTACAGCTATATTTGAAGAAGAAAACATTAATATAAATATAGATTTTTCATTCTTAATTACTATGGGAATTAGTTTAATCATTGTAGGTATATTGTTAATGATAATATATACTGTAATATCTAAAAAAATTATTAAGAGAAATAGTAATATTATTGAAAATGAGGAGGAATCATTATGAGTATGAGTGAAGAACAACTACAAAAGACTGGAATTTTAAAAATGATGTTAGATAAAGCTGATAATGTAGAAGAAAGTAGTTTATTAGAAAAAATAGAAATGTTTGAAGACAAAATTGATTATTTAAATATTAAGGAAGAGAAGAAAGAAAAATTAAAAAGTTTAGTTAGTCAAATAAGAGAAGAAGATGATGAAAAAGTTCAAGAATTTTTATTTAAACAATTGACTAATAGTATAGAAGATGATGATTAATATCATCTTTTTTTTGATGTAAATTAAATGTATAGTTATATTTTTTCTTTACGAGAAAGACAAATTAATCATATAATTATGGTATAATACTACGTCATAAGAAGGGGTGAACTTATGAAAATAATAGATAATTTTTATACTTATTTAAGTAAAATAACTTTAATTGATAAAATTTATTTTGAACTAGTATTTTCAACATTATTAGTTATTATTGTCTTTATAGGTTTAAGAAAAATAGGAAGTTATTTTATATCACGTAAGATGGATGGTAGAAGAGAATTTTTATTAACACAAACATATTTTATTATTTTAAATGTAATTGAAGTATTCTTTTTTATATTTATTTGGGATGATTATATTAAATCATTAATGACTTTAATAAGTGTTATATCAGCTGCTGTAACTATTGCTTTAAGAGAAATAATTATGAACTTCTTCTGTGGAATTTATATTAAGATGAAGAGACCTTTTAAGGTTGAAGATAGAATTCAAATAGATGATATTAAAGGAGATGTCATGAATATATCTGCTTTAGATTTTGAAATTTTAGAAATATCTAATAAAGACGAAAATGGACAATCTACTGGTGTTATTGTGACAATGCCTAATTCTTTTGTTTTTACAAAATCAATAAAAAATATTACTAAAGGTTTTAAATATGTTTGGAATGAGATAACTGTTAAAGTTCCTCTTAAATGTGACTTAGTTAAAAATAAACAAGAAATTTATAAAATAGTTAATAATATTGAAACAATTAAAAGTATTCCTAAGAAAATGAAAGATCAAATAAATAGTTTAAATAATAATACTAGGATTTATTTTAATCAATATGATCCAGTAATTTATACTAAAATTGTGGATAATCATATAGAGTTAACTATTAGATATTTAATGCATCCTAAAAAAGCTAGATATATTGAAAGTGTATTATGGAATAAGATATATCAATCATATATGGATAAAAAAATAGATTTATATATAGAGACAGAATAAGAGATTAACTACTAATCTCTTTTAATTTATTTTCAATTAATTTTTTATTATTTAGAAGTCTTTCATCTTTAGGATTTATTTCAATGGCCATATTTACAAATAATAGAGCATATTCATATTTTTCTTGATAATAGTTTGCTAAAGAAAGTAAATCATAGACTGTTTCATTCCAGCTAAATGTTTCATTTATGTACGATTTAGCATGAGTTCTTATTTCTAGGGCTTTCAGACAATTTTTTTCTAGTTCTTGATAATTTTCTTCTTCATAATATAAGAGAGCATTTTCAATATATCCGTCTCTTAGATAAGGAGCTTCTTTAATAGCTTGTTCATACCAAAGATGAGCTTCTTTATTGTTTTTTAATCTTCGATAACATCTACCTATGAATCTCATAGAAGCAGCTCTTTCATCTTTCCATCTAGCTTTTTCTAAAGTTAAATGCTTTTTTAACATTTTAATAGCTTCTTCATTACGATTATAGTACATATATTCTCTACCTAAATAATGGGTATTTCTATCATCGGTAGGATCTTCTTGTACTGATAGTTCTAATAATGGTAAATAAGATGATCTTGATTTTTCACGATCTGGATAATGATTAACAGTTATAGTTGGAATAGTAATTGTTTCTTCTTTTGTATCACATGATAAAACTTCATGTACTGGATGCGTCCATTTATAGTGATGTCTAGAATGCATTTTTTCTATATAATAATTAACAGCTGGTTTACCATTAGAATCAAAGCTCCAATTGTAATTATATCTGGCTCTTGTTGTTGTAGGAGTCCAATTATTTTCTAATTCTTTTCTCCAACCTTTCTCAAATACTTCATCTAAATCTGTACAAACACAAATATCGGTATCCTCTGGTACTAAATTTAAAGATTCATTTCTTGCAACATCAAATCTCCATGGAATTATTTCCTTTTTTATGACATGAACGCCCAATTTGTTTAATTGTTCAACAGTGTCATCTGTAGAACCTGTATCTAATACATAAATTTCATCAGCTTCATTCATTGATTCAACCCAGCGTTTTACAAATTTACTTTCATTTTTAGTTATAGCATATACACAAATTTTCATAAAAATTCCTTTCAAAAAATTATATGTATAATTATTAAAAAAATGATATTGTCTAAGAAAAGCTGGTTTATAAATTTTAATTTATTTGTTATTATATTATTTGATTAGGAGGAATAAATTATATGTGTACAGCAGTTACTTATTATACAAAAGATCATTATTTTGGAAGGAACTTAGATTTGGAATATTCTTATAAAGAAACAGTCACAATAACTCCAAGAAATTATGAATTTAAGTTCAGAAAAATTAATAATATAAAACAGCATTACGCTATTATTGGAATGGCATATGTTGCAGATTCTTATCCACTTTATTATGATGCAATTAATGAAAAAGGTCTAGGTATGGCTGGCTTAAATTTTCCAGGAAATGCTGATTATAAGGAAATTATGGAAGGAAAGAACAATATTGCTCCTTTTGAATTTATACCTTATGTTTTATCAGTATGTGCTACTGTTAGTGAAACAAGAGAATTATTAAAAAATATTCAAATTGTAAATATTAATTTTAGTGATTCTTTACCTGTATCACCACTACATTGGATAATATCTGATAAGAAAGAATCTATTGTTGTGGAAAGTGTTAAAGATGGATTAAAGATTTATGATAATCCAGTTG
>CANQCQ010000118.1 GCA_947589725.1 uncultured Bacilli bacterium
GTTGATTTACTCCAGCATTATTTATCCAAATATCAATTGTCTTAGTTTCCCTAAGAACAAGATTTATTAAATTACTTACTTCTTCCTCTTTAGTAATATCACATTTAATTTTTATTATTTTTCCATTTTCTTTAATATTAGATAACTCTAAATAAGCATTTTCTAAAGAGTCTTCATTAATATCACATATTACAGTATTAAATTGTTCTTTTCTAAATAGTTTTAACATTTCAAGACCAAACCCTCTAGCCCCTCCTGTTACAACAACTGTTTTCATAAATTATCTACCCTCCAATTATATCTTAACACAAAAAAACTACTAACATAATTAGTAGTTTCATTTAACATGCATTTTTTGTACAAGTAGTTTTTTTATCATCTAAACATTCTAATGTACATTTTATTTTATTATACATATCTTTTTTCATCTTACTTGTTAATTTCATATATGCATCATCTTGACTATCACTAATTCCTTCTGTTAAGTTTTGAGCTTTTCCTGAAACAACAGCTACAATGTTTGGAGCATATATTCTTTTTTGCTTTGCATCTACTTCTCTATCATTTTCATCTACTAAAGAATAGTCAGCTAATACATTATCTAACTTTTCTAATAATTTATAATAGTCTTTTGATCCTTTTTTAGTTTCAGTTACTTTTCCATCAATAACTTCTAAAGTATTTCTAATATCTAAAACATCAACATAATAAATAGTATCAATATCTAAGTCAGAAGCAACTTCAAAAAGAGTTGATATAACACTTCTACACCATGGACATTTAGAAAATCCAAAATATATCGCAAAAGTTTCTTTATTATCCATTTTTTCAATTATTTCAGAAGATGTTGCATAAACAATTGGATTCTTTTTAGGTAAATCTAATTTACGATACTTTTTACCATTTTCATTAACAGTATTATTTAAAGATTCATATTCTTTTTTAAATTTTTCTGCATCAGTTACATTCATTCTATATGAATATACAAAAGTAACACTAACTACCAAAAATATTAATAAAGTTAATAATATATTTCTTTTCACTATAACTACACCTCATTCTATAGATACCATAATTTTTTATTATTTTTTCTAACCTCTTTTATTATACTACCACCAATGCATTCTTCGCCACTATAAAATACACAAGCTTGTCCTGGAGTTACACTTTTTACCCCTTGAGGATATTTTACTAGTATTTCATCATCATTAATTCTTTCTAATTCAACATCTATATCTTGTTGACGATATCTAAATTTAGCACTACATTTTGTAATATTACTATCTCCAATAAAATTTAAATTATCAACTATACAAGAATCACTAATTAAATAATCATTATCTTCTCCTAAACAAATATATAAAACATTTTTTTCTAAATCTTTACCAACAACAAACATCTTATCTTCTGTTCCACCAATATTTAGTCCTCTTCTTTGACCAATTGTATAGTTCATTAATCCAATGTGTTGACCAATTATTTCATTAGTTTCAATATTAACAACCTCTCCCGGTTGATTAGGTAAATAATTCTTCAAAAAGTTCGTAAAATTTCTCTCTCCAATAAAGCAAATTCCAGTTGAATCTTTTTTTCTTGCCGTTATTAAACCTGATTTTTCTGCTATTTGTCTGACTTCTGGTTTTTCTAAATTTCCTAATGGAAATAGTACATTTTCGAATTGTTCTTTTGATACTTGTGATAAAAAATAAGTTTGATCTTTATTTTTATCTTTAGCTCTTAATAATTTACCATCTTTTATTTTTGCATAGTGTCCCGTTGCGATAAAATCAGCACCTAATTTTCTAGCTTCTTGAGCAAACATATCAAACTTAATATATTTATTGCACATAATATCAGGATTTGGAGTTCTACCTTTTTTTAATTCATCAAGAAAATATGAAAAAACATAATCCCAATATTCTTTTACAAAATCTTTTCGATAAAGTGGTATTCCTAATTTATCACATACTGCTTTAGCATCATTATAGTCTTCTTCTTGTGGACAAATACCTGATTGTGTAGTTGGTCCATTAAATTCACCATCTGCTAAAGAATCCCAGTTTCTCATAAATAATCCAATTACTTCATAACCTTGATTTTTAAGTAATAAAGCAGCTACACTACTATCTACTCCACCACTCATTCCAACAACAACTTTTTTCATGTCTACACCCCTAACGCAGATATATATTATATAGATAAAAAGCCTTTTTGTAAAGATTGTCTACACCATCATCTTGTATTAATTTTATCATTATAATTAATTTGAAACAATATAAAAAAACAAGCATAAACTTGTTTATCTAAACATGAAATATAAAAGTACTATTAAACCTAAAGCTATCCTATAATAGCCAAATACTTTAAAGTCATGACGTCTTATATAATTCATTAAAAATTTAATAATAAATACACTAACAATAAATGCTACTATTGAACCAACTCCTAAAATAGCAAGTTCTAAACCTGAAAAAACAAGTCCTACTTCAAAGATATATTTAACAACTTTAAGTAAAGAAGCTCCAGCCATTACAGGTATAGCTAGAAAGAAAGTAAATTCAGCGGCAACACTTCTTTTTAATCCTATTAATAAGCCTCCAATTATAGTAGCTCCACTTCGACTAGTACCTGGAACTAATGATAAAAGTTGAAATGCACCTACTCCCAATGCTTGCTTATAAGTAATATCTTCTAATGATTCTGTTTTATTATTATCAACTCCCTTAGATTCAATTATTATAAATAATATTCCATATATAATAAGCATTAGTGATACAACAATACTATTATACAAATGCTCATCCATCCAATCATCAAGTAATAATCCTATTACTGCTGCAGGTAAACAAGCAACTAATATTTTACCCCATAAATTCCAAGTAGCTAGAGATTCATCTTTTGTCTTATTAAAGCCAAATGGACATATTGTTTTAAAATACATAACTACGACTGCTAAAATAGCACCTAACTGTATCACTACCTCAAACATCTCATAAAATTGTTGACTTACATCTAGCTTAATAAATTCATTAAGTAAAATCATATGTCCAGTTGATGAAACTGGTAACCATTCAGTAATACCTTCAACAATTCCAAAGATAACTGCTTTTATAATTTCAAACATATTTAACTCCTCCTATTATAAATAAACTTATGCAAATAATTTACTTAATTTGAATGAAAAAAATATTAAATTTAATTTTCTAAATCTCATAAGTATTTTTATTATTATCACATAGTATATACTAACAAAAGGTTATAAAAAAATCAACTTTCTATAAGCTTATTTTCTTTTTCTAACTCTTTAAGACTTTTTTTAGGCGTTGGCAATTCTTCTGGCATCGTTCCTCCTAATTCTTTTATTGTATTTCTTATTTTACTTCCAACTTCATAATGAGTTTTATTGGCATCATTTTGTGTTTTAATATTATCCCTTTTTAACT
>CANQCQ010000119.1 GCA_947589725.1 uncultured Bacilli bacterium
TAACATAATCCTTTTCTACATTATAACCATTAATAAAAACTTCACCTTTATTAATGCTTTGTAAACCTAAAATTAACTTAATAGTGGTAGTTTTTCCACTACCATTAGGGCCAATGAAAGCTAAAATATCTCCTTCTTCAATATCTAAAGTTACATCTTTTAAAATTTTTTTTTTGCCAAAGCTTTTATATAAACCGTGGCATTCTAATATTTTATTCAATTTCTCTTCTCCTTTCTTACTTTCTCGGGAAAGTTTTTAAATATATTTCTTTAATTCGATCATTAGTTACATGCGTATATATTCCGGTGGTATTTAAACTAGCGTGTCCTAGTAATTCTTGGACACTTTTGATATCAGCGCCAGCATTAAGTAAGTGAGTGGCAAAAGTATGTCTTAAAGTATGGGGTGTTACATGTTTTTTAGTTGCCATTTTTTGCATTAGTTTTTGCATAATAACTTCAACATCCATCACTTGTAAAGCTTTCCCCTTATCCGAGATAAATAAATACTCACAGTTTTCCCCTTTTAATAATTCAGCTCGTGGTCCATTTAAATATTTATCTAAATAAATTAAAGCATATTCGCCAAAGAAAACTATTCTTTCTTTATTTCCTTTCCCTTTTATTTTAATTGTTTTAGCCTTTTTATCAATATCCCTTAATTTAATATTACATAATTCACTAACTCGACAACCTGTCGCATAAAATAATTCAATAATAAGGCGATTACGAAAATCGGCCGGCGTATCTAAATTAATATTGGCTAAAAGTTCACTTAATTCATTATAACTTAAAAAATTGGGTAATTTTTTTTCTATTTTAGGATTTCTAATACTACCAAATATATTATTTTCAATCATATTTTCATTTACTAAGTAATTATAAAAACTCCTTAAAGTACTTAAATGTCTGGCAATAGAACTATTTTTTAAACCTAAGGAATCTAAATATTTTAAATATAAACGCACTTCATCTCTCGTTATTGTTAAATAATTAATTTTATTTTTAGTTAAAAAATCAAAGTAAGATGCTAAATCTTGCTGATAACTAATAATAGTTTTTTCGGAATAATTTAGTTCTTTAGCTAAATAAGTTAAAAATTTATCTACGTCCATTTCTTCCCCGTTCACTATTTTCTATTACTTTTTTTAATTTTTGTTCCACTTCTCTTACTTTTCTTTCATAATAATGAACATCATCAGCAGCATCTTTTTTCACATACCAATGGCTATTTTTGACACTTTCATAGGCTTCTAAAGCACTTTCTAGCTCTTTTTTTATTTCGATTAACTCTAAATAACATTCGGCATATTCTTCAAAAAAATCTTCTTTATAACTATCATAAAAATTAATTTTATCTAAAAAGGCTTGGTCTTTACCAACCGGATTCATCATTTTAACTTCTTCATCAGTCAAAAATGGAATATCTTCATATTCCTTTTTTTCCCCTTCGCTGCGATAGTCATCTACTAGCATTTTATCAATTGGATTCATTAGACCCTTACATCTCCATGTTCTAAAGTAATGTAACCATTTAAATATTTACCAGCATTTTCATTTTGATTTAATGGATAATTTACAAATACTACTTCAAAATTCCAATTATCAGTTTTATTATCAGCAGTTTCTATAAGATAATCTTTAGCAATAAAATATTCACCATTTGCTTTAGTAATATCAAAACCTTTATATTCATTATATTCTACATAATCTAATCCGGGAACTCTCGTTAATTTATTACCATCAGGTCCTGTAATAATTAATATTAATTCTGGTTTTTCATCTTCAGTAGTATATTCAAAATTATTACTATCAATATTTAATCTTACATTATATTTATAACTTGCTAAACGAGTTTTATCACTTCCTGCGATTAAATTAATACTACCTGTTGTTTCTCCTACAACACTAGGCATTCCTTGTTGAAAATTCAAATAATTAGCATTAACATTAATTGAACCTCCAGTATTAAAGACTACAGTTTCCATTACTGTTGTTGTCGCTTTATCCTTTTCTGTTTCAAAAGTTTCTCTGGTTGCAACAAACATAGCAAAAGCCGTACTAACCGTTAATACTAAAAAAGTTAATATAAAAAGAATAATTAACAATCTGCTTTGTTTTTTACTCATTTTTATTCACCCTATCTCTATATAAAAGTATATCAATTTTAGATAATATTTGCAATAAAATTTTAACAAAAAAACTTTACTTTTCATAAAATAAGTAAAGTTTAATTATTATTAAAATTTATACCATAGTAACAAATCTTGTTTATTTGTTGGATTTATTTTCTCTCCATAATCTTTGGAAATTTCTTCTTCAGTTAACGCTCGATCAAAAATTAAGGTTTCTGCAAAAGTTGCTCTACTAAAATCACTACCATTTAATCTATATTTAGTCCCAGATCTTGTTTCATATTTTCCAGTAGATGAATAATCTGGATTACTTCCAATTAATAGAGGCACGCCTACCATTTTTATATTTCCTGAAACTGGTAAACTATCAAATTTTAAACCATCAACATATGCTGAAACAGAAACGCCATCATAAGTCATAACTAATGTATAAAATTCATTAATATCATAAATAAATTCTCGATTCAAATAATAATATGGTTGATTAATTGGACCAATAGTTCTAATTTTATTATTATTAACGCTAAATTCTATTCCACCACCATCAGAATTAGTTAATAACATATTAGTGTGAACTTTATTTAACCTTACTCTACTTACGATAGATACACTGTCTTTAAAATCATAGTTTTCTAAATCACAATCTATAAAACTATGATTTTTATCATCTCCCAAAGTAATCCCCTCTTCATTCCAACTAGCATATTGTTCATAAATTATTCCATAATTTCCTCTACCGCTTAAATCTTTTACTATTTCATTTGCAAAATCATACCATAATATTATATTATTATCAGCATCTTTGATTTTTAAATTATATATATAACCATTAAAATAGGCATCCCGTTCAAAATTTGATTTACCTAAAAAATTTTCTGTTCTTTTTACATTTTTCAAAAATGATGGATAATTATATGTTTTACTTAAAGCCAACTCATCATTCTTATAAATATTATGTGTATACGAATCACTGTTTTTTACTACCTCTATTTTATATTTTTGTCTTTCATTTAATACAATGCTATTTTCTATCATTGTTTCTCCGTGATTTATATCACCATACCTACTGCCCAAAGCAAAAGCATTAGTTTCACCAACATTAGCGCAAAAAATATTATCATTACTTTCTCCATTTCCAAAATCAAATATTCTTGACCAAAAATTAAATTTTAACCATTTTGCTTCAAATTCTATTGTAAATCCTCCATCCCAATCTATTGTTTCTGGTAAATCGACTATATCTACATAATCATCTTCTCCATCAAAATATAAGCCTTGTCTTCCTTCTTCATCTAA
>CANQCQ010000120.1 GCA_947589725.1 uncultured Bacilli bacterium
GAACATGTTATGTCCACTTTTATATTTGTATAAGTTATGTCCACAAATGAGTGGATTTTAACTTTTCAATTGAGGATAATTTAATTTAAGAATTAAATGTCTTTTTTTTTATTATTGTTTATGGTATACTTTAGCAAGAAAGAAGGAATCCAGATGAATAAAACATTTATTTTTGGACATAAGAGACCAGATACTGATGCTACTATGTCAGCTATAGGTTTATCTTATTTAAAAAATCAGTTAGGAGAAAGTACAGAACCAAGAATATTAGGAAATGTTAATAAAGAAACTGCCTATGCACTAAAATACTTTAAGATTGATACACCAGAATACTTAAATGATGTTAAACTACAAGTTAAAGATGTTAACTACAGTAGAGATTTATCAATAAATGAAAATTCAAGTATTTATGATGCTTATCAATATATGATTAAAGAAGATTTAACAGGAATACCAGTATGTAAAAATGATAATCATTTATTAGGTTTAATTACTTTAAAAGACTTATCACGAGTAATTATTAATGAAAATGTTGAAGACTTATATACTTCTTTTGATAATATTTTAAATGTATTAAAAGGTGAAGTACTAAATAGAGTAGATGATGAGATTATTGGAAAATTAATAGTAGCAGCCTATAGAAGTACAACATTTATAAATAAAGTAGATTTACATGAAGATACAGTTTTAATAGTAGGAGATAGACATAGTGTTATTGAACATGCTGTTAATAATAAAGTTAAATTATTAATAATTTCTGGTAATAATGAAATAAAAGATGAACATTTAAAGATAGCTAAGAAAAATAAAGTAAATGTCATTAGAACATCATATGATTCATATCATATAGCTAAATTAATAGGTTTAACAAATTATATAAAAACAATGATTCGTACTTATGAACCTACAACATTTGAAGAAAATGATTTTATAAGTAGCGTAGTTGAAATTAATGAGAAGTTAAAACATACTAATTATCCAATAGTAGATAAAGACAATAATTGTCTTGGACTATTAAGAATGAGAGATATTAATGATAAAAATCCAAAGAAAGTTATCTTAGTAGATCATAATGAACCATTACAAAGTGCTGAAGGTATTAATGAAGCTGAAATAGTTGAAATATTTGATCATCACGCTTTGAGTTCATTAAGTACAACTCAACCAATAAATTATCGTAATATGGCAGTAGGATCAACATCAACTATTGTTTATACTTTATTTAAAGAACGTAGAGTAAAAATACCAAAAAATATTGCCGGAGTATTACTTTCAGGTATTATATCTGATACATTGATTTTAAAAAGTCCAACTGCAACACCATTAGATGCAAAAGCAGTAACTGATTTAGCAACTATTGCTCAAGTAGACTATGAAAAATATGGTATGGAAATGCTAAAAGCTGGTACAAGTGTTGAAGGTATGACAAAAGAACAAGTTATCTATAATGACTTCAAATTATTTACAGTTGGAGAGAAAAAATTTGGTATAGGACAATTCTTTACTATGAACTTTGATGAAATTAAAAAAGAAATTAAAGAATATGTTGAAGTTCTTGATAAAGAATGTGAACAAAACAATTACCCATTAATGTGCTTATATATTACTGATATTATTGAAAATGGAAGTTATGTATTATACAATACTAAAGGTAAAGAATACATGCGTTTAGCTTATGATGATAAAACAGTTGAAGAAGGCTTCTTCATTGAAGGATGTGTATCTCGTAAGAAAAATGTAGTACCAGTAATTATGCCAGTATTTGAATAAAAGGAGTACAAATGAAAGAAAAATTATTATATGTCTTAAAAGGATTCTTTTTTGGAATAGCAAATATTATTCCTGGAGTTAGTGGTGGAACAATAGCCATTACTATGGGAATATATGAAGAGCTAATTGGTTCAATCTCAAACTTTTTTAAAAATCCAAAGAAAAGTATACAATATCTTATGCCAATAGGAATAGGAGTAGTTTTAGCAATACTACTTATGAGTAAAATTATTAGTTATTGTCTTGATAGATTTCCATCTCCTACAACTCTTTTCTTTATTGGATTAATATTAGGAGGTATTCCCTTATTATTAAAAAAAGTAAAGAATGAAAAAATAAAACCATTAAATATAATTATCTTATTAATTACATTTTCTATTATTATGTTAATGACATTTACTAAAACTAGTAATGGAAATTTGAATTTAGATAATATAAATCTAAGTATGATTATAATTCTTTTCTTAATAGGAATGATAGCTGCAGGATGTATGGTTATTCCTGGAATAAGTGGATCTTTTGTACTTATGTTACTTGGAGCTTATAAACCAATAATTAATACAATAGGTGATTTAACAAATTATAAAAACTTAAGTAATAACTTATTAATATTAGTACCTTTTGGTATTGGAGTAGTAGTTGGTATTATAGTAATTGCTAAAATACTAGAATATTTATTTAAAAAATATGAAGTATCTACATATTATGCAATTATTGGATTTATTATTGCTAGTGTAATTGGTTTATTTATAAGTATTATTGGTGTTAAAGTATCAGTTATAGAAATAATATTTGGTATAGTATTATTTTTAATAGGAAGCTTAATTGGTTACAAATTAGGAGAATAAGATGAAACAAGCTCAATTAGGATTATTGACAACTTTATTATTAGGATTATTTATATTAGTAGGTGCTTTAATTGCCTTCTTAATAAAGAAAAAAGATAAAGTAACAGACTTTTCTATAGGTCTAGCTTTAGGAGTAATAGTAACTTTAATAATAACAGATTTATTAGTAGAAATTTATGAGCACTTAACAATAAAAAATATTTTCTTAGCTTTTATCTTTACAATAGTTGGTTATCTAATCTTAAGTTTATTAGATATATTGATACCAGATCATGATGAAGGAATACATAATAACCTAAATAGTATTGAAGCCAAAGAAAACTTAATTCATATAGGTGTTATAACATCACTAGCTTTAGCTCTACATAATATAATTGAGGGAATGGCTGTCTATTTAACAATTATTACAAATACAAATTTAGGATTAGCTGTAACTTTAGGTGTAGGATTTCATAACATTCCGTTAGGAATGGTAATTGCTAGTGCATTATATCAAAGTAATACTAATAAATATAAAATAGCTGTTAATTTAATTTTAGTTTCTTTATCAACATTTGTAGGTGGCCTAATTTTATTCTTTTTTAATATATCGCAAATATCTCCAATTATTTTAGGAATACTTTTATCTATAACTTTAGGTATGTTATTATTTATCGTTATATCCGAATTAATTCCTCGAATTAGAGAATCAAAAAATAAAAAAAATGTCTATATGGGAATACTTTTAGGTATTACAATATTATTGATTGCGACAATATTTTGATTGTTGAAAATTACGCAAATTAAATATTGCTTTTTTTTTTTTTTTTTT
>CANQCQ010000121.1 GCA_947589725.1 uncultured Bacilli bacterium
ATAATGTTTTTACATCTATTTTTATAAAATATAGCAGTAATAATGATACTAAGAGAAAAGGTCCAAAAGGAATTATTTTTTCTCCTTTAGTATACATAATTATTAATGATATTGGTAAGGCTATGGCACTACTTACAAATAAAGAAAATAGTCCAATGAAAGGTCCTAATATTAGTCCAAAGGTAAACATCATTTTGATGTCTCCTCCACCTAGACTTTCTTTTTTTAAAATAATATTTCCAGCTAACATAATTAGATACATTATGGTAAATAAGAAAAAGCCACTAGCTATTTGTAGTAACATAGCACTTATTCCATCTTTTATTAAAATTATTATTATAAAGTAAATATTCAATATAGCTAGTACTTCATCAGAAATAATATAGTAAGTAAGATCACTTACTACTACAATCATAAGTAAAGCAATTATTCCCCAAGCAATTAACATGTCACATGAATTACCAAATATTACATAGGAAAATGTAAATAGCATACCGGTAAACATTTCATTGATAACTTCTAATTTATCTAAATGATAATTGCACATTGAACATCTTCCACTATTTACAAAATATGATATTAATGGAATTTTTTCATAAATTGGAAACGCATAACCACAATTGGGACACTTTTTCTTTTCAAAAATATGTTCTTTATTTGGTAAGTGTTTTCCAACTTTATTAAAAACTGAACCTAGTACTACTCCTATAATGAAATATACAAACATATAAACTAAATTCATATATTTCTCCTATGATAATGTTGAATAAATTCCAAACATTGGCTCTACTATAGAAATTAATATTACACCAACTATTATTGCTAAAGCAACAATTAATAATGGTTCTACTAAACTCTTCATTTGATCTACTATATTTTTGTGAAGAATTTGGAAGTGATCGGCAACTTTTTCCATCATTGATCCTAATTGTCCAGTTGATTCTCCAGTTATAATCATTTCATAAGCAACTACGGGAATTGCCCATTCACCTCTAAAGGCACTTGATATAGTATCACCTTTTCCTAAGTTAACTAGTGTCTTACTTATGATTCTTTTATAAACCTCATTACTTGTTACTTGAGATAATATTTCCATTGAATCAGTTATAAAGACTCCATGGTTTAATAGAGATGCAAAAGTTTTAGTAAAGTTAGCTACTTCATTATAAATAATAATATTACCAAATACTGGTAAGTGCATTGCGATAGTCTGAACTGTTGTTCTAAAGATAAGTTCCTTTTTGTATAAAAGAATTAGGCCACCTATAATTAATATGATTGCAATAATTATAAATATAAAGTAATTTTTAACAAAATTTGAAATATTTACTATTGCTTGTGTTAAGACAGGAAGGGATGCTCCATTAGCTGCAAACATACTTGAAAATTGAGGCACAACAGAAGTTAACATGAAACCTAATACTCCTAAGGCAAGAACTAATACTACTGCTGGGTAAGTCATTGCACTACGCATTTGTTTTCTAGTATTATCCATAGAAGTATAATATTCTGCCATATCATCTAATATAGATGCTAAATCTCCAGTCATTTCAGCAGTTTTTACCATGTTAATTAATAATTTAGGAAAAGTATTTCCTTGGTATGATAAAGCATCAGAAAAATTTTCTCCTCTTAATAATTCATATACAATTTGATTGTAACTTTTTTTTAAATTTCTTTTTGATGTTTGTTTAGCTAAGATTTTTACTGAGTCAACAAGAGGAATACCTGCTTTTAAATATGTAGATAATTGAGTAAGGCTAAACGATAAATCTGCTATTTTAATTTTACTACCAATACTAATATCAAAATCCATTTTACTTCTTGGTTCAATATCTAATATATCATAATGTAGTT
The DNA here is from genome assembly GCA_947589725.1 of uncultured Bacilli bacterium. Next base: position 1,858 of record CANQCQ010000121.1, read on the forward strand.
GTCCTAAAAAATTTCTAGCATCTTCTACTGATTCAGCTTGAATTGCTCCCATCTCTTTTTTACCTACAGCATTAACAGTTGTATATTTATATTCAAATAATGGACTTCTAGCTCTTTTAGTTTTTCTATTATTACTAGGCAAACTTGCATAATTTCCTGCTGTTACTTCATTATGTGTATAATTTACACTATTAGCAACTAATTGTTCTGTTTGATTCTCTTCTCTTTTTAAATTATTTTTGTCCTTTGTTTCTAATACTGCGTCTTCGGTTTTATGAAAAAGTCCTAAAGGTACACTAATTATAGTATGTACAATACGATAAACAAAGATAAATGGCATTAGTACAATCTTCATTCGACTAGCCTCCTTATTATTCTATTTAATTGTAACATACCTAATAAAAATTTTAAATATTAAATTAACTTTTTGTTAATTTTTACATAGAATAAATTAGAGGTGTTTATATGTATCCAAATACTTTTGCTAGACCAAGTTTGTTTAGTTTTATAAGAAATATAGGTTGGACTAATTTTTTAGATGGTACTCAAAAAACTCTTGGTGTTATTAATCAAGCTATTCCTATTATGTATCAAGTAAAACCTGTTTTTAATAATATGCGTTCTATGTTAAAAATAGCAAGTGCAATTAATTCACCTGATACAAATACAAATAGCAATTCAAATATAAGTAGTAATTCAAATGGCAATTATAATAACAACTATAATAACAATTATAATAACAACTATAATAACAATAATACATTTACTAATACTAATAAGCCTATATTTTACCTATAAAAAATAAGAAACTCATCGTTTCTTATTTAGTATATTTATTAATAAAAGCTCTTTTATATTCATTGAATGAGTCTTTTTTTATTGCTTCTCTTATTTCTTCAACTAATTTTACTAAAAATCTTATATTATGAATAGATAATAATCTACCACCTAGCATTTCATCTGTTGTTATTAGATGTCTTATATATGCTCTTGTATAGTTTTTACATGTATAGCAATCACAACCAATTTCTACTGGAGTTAGATCTTCTCTATATTTTGCATTATGAAAGTTTATTTTCCCTTCACGAGTAAATGCTTGTCCATGGCGAGCTATACGTGTAGGTAGGACACAATCAAATAAATCTATTCCTCTTTCTACTCCTTCTAGAATATCAATTGGATCTCCAACTCCCATAAGATATCTTACTTTATCTTCTGGTAAATATTTAACACCATATTCAATCATTTTATACATTGTATCTTTGTCTTCTCCTACAGAAGTACCACCAATACTATAACCATCAAAATCCATCTTAACTGTTTCTTTACAACTATATTCTCTTAAATCTTCAAATTCTCCCCCTTGAACAATCCCAAATAATGACTGATTAGGGTTATTATGAACTGCTTTTCCTCGAGCAGCCCATCTAAGAGTTCTATCAACAGATTTTTTCATATATTCATAACTAACTGGATATGGAGGACATTCATCAAAAGACATTGCTATATCACTATCAA
>CANQCQ010000122.1 GCA_947589725.1 uncultured Bacilli bacterium
CTGCTTGACGTTGCATATTGGCTCCCATTAGAGCACGAGTTGCATCATCGTGTTCAAGGAATGGAATACAACTTGTTGTAACAGAAACAACTTGTTGTGGACTAACATCGATAAAATCAACTTGTTCAGGCTTAGCTAAAATATTTTCACCTTTAAAACGAGCATTAACTTGTTCATCAATAATTTTATTAGATTCATCTGTACCAACAGTTGATTGAGAAATAATATAATCTAACTCTTCATCTGCTGTTAAATAACAAACTTCATCAGTAATTTGACTATTAACAACTTTTCTATATGGAGTCATAATAAATCCATATTCATCAATCTTTGCATAACTTGCTAAAGAAGTAATTAAACCAATGTTTGGACCTTCTGGAGATTCAATTGGACAAATTCTTCCATAGTGAGATGCATTAACGTCACGAACTTCAACTCCTGCTCTATCTCTAGATAATCCACCAGGTCCTAAAGCAGATAAACGACGTTTATTTGTAAGTTCAGCAATTGGATTAGTTTGATCCATAAATTGAGATAATTGTGAACTACCAAAGAATTCTTTCATAGCAGCAGTTACTGGACGAATATTAATTAATGTTTTAGGAGTAACTTCTTCCATTTCTTGAGTAGTCATTCTTTCACGAATAACTCTCTCCATTCTAGATACACCAATTCTAAATTGATTTTGTAATAATTCACCAACTTGTCTAATACGACGATTTCCTAAGTGATCAATTTCATCAAAATTACCAACACCATGTAATAAATTTAAATAATAAGATACAGATGCATATACATCAGAAATAGTTAAACGTTTAACATCAATAGATTGATCATTACCTATTACTAATAATTTTTTCTTTTTATCATTAGGATCTAAAATTTTTATAACTTGTACTTTATTATAAGTATCTAAATCTTCATTAACTAGAACTTCTTTAACTCCATAACCATTACTTAGTATTTCTTTTAATTGCTCGATATTAGCTTTAGTAATAACTGTACCCTTTTCAAAAATAACATTACCATCTACTTTAATATCTTCTGCTAAAGTTTGATCTAGTAATCTATCTACAACATTTAATTTTCTATTAAATTTATATCTACCAACTTTAGCTAAATCATATCTAAATTCATCAAAGAATCTTGTAATAATTTGATTCTTAGAAGAATCTAAAGTTGCAGGTTCTCCAGGACGAAGCTTCTCATATATTTCAATTAATGCTTCATCTGTGTTTTTAGTTGAATCTTTAGCAATTGTATTTTTTAGATAATCATCTTCACCAAACATTTTTAAAATATCTTCATCAGTAGATAAACCAAATGCTCTTAATAATGTAGTTAATGCTACTTTTCTTGTTCTATCAATTCTAACATATAAAACATCTCTAGCATCAACTTCAAATTCAAGCCAAGTTCCTCTAGTTGGAATTATCTGAGAAGTAATTAATTCACGTCCATTTTTATCTATTTCTCTATTAAAATAAACGCTAGGAGAACGAACTAATTGTGATACAATAACACGTTCTGCTCCATTAATTACAAAAGTTCCACTATCAGTCATTATAGGTAAATCACCCATAAAGATTTCTTGTTCTTTAACTTCTCCAGTTTCACGATTAAATAAACGTACTTCAACTCTCAAAGGTGCAGAATAAGTTGTTTCTCTGTCTTTACTTTCTTTAATAGAATATCTAGGTTCATCAAAACGATAATCTCCAAATTCTAAAGATAAAGTTCCAGAAAAGTTTTCAACTGGAAATAAATCTTCAAACACTTCTTTAATTCCTTTTTCAATAAACCAATTATAAGATTTTTTTTGAATTTCTAATAAATCTTTTAATTCATAAGTATTTCTTATTCTAGAGAAATTACGTCTTTCTCTATAGTCACCACTTTTAACTATTTTATAAGCCACTATCTTTTTCACCCCACAAATAAATTTTACTTTATACTATAAAGTGCACTTTATAATATAATAACCTTTTCTCTTTTCGAGAACACTAACTTTACTATATACTTTTTTTAAGTCGACTAATAGCGATTTAGCACCTTGCTCTTTTCGTATAACTAGAAATAGTTTTCCATCATTTTCTAGATATTCTTTAGCATTCAGTACTATATCATAGACAACACTTTTACCAGCCCTTATCGGAGGATTAGTAATAATAGAAGAATATTTGGAATCTATTTTTTCATAAGTAAAACTTTCATAAGCTTTAATGTTGTTACCGCATCCATTTTCTTCTATATTTCTATTAGATAGATGTATAGCTCTACGATTTATATCAATCATATCAACATTAGCTCCAGTAATCTTATTTAAAACAATTCCAAAAACACCATAACCGCAACCCACATCAAGAATTTTGCCTCCAACTTCATCAAGCGGGATTGATTCAAGAAGAAGTCTACTGCCAAAATCCAAACCATCTTTAGAAAAGACACCGTTATCAGTTAAAAATGTGAACTTTTTACCCAGAACAAAACAATCAAAGCTTTTAATATTGCTTGGTAAATCCTGATTAGTAAAATATTGCCCCATTTTATCGCCTCGAACTCAAAAAAAGAAAAAGATAACCATATTAAAAATTATATAGTTATCTCCTTTCGCAACATATATTACCTCATTTTATATTCAAAGTCAACAATTTTTTCTAAAAAAAGTGACATAAATTAATTATATAATATTAAAAATAATTAATCAATACCTTTTTACACTAGATAGCAACAAAAAAAGTCACCAAAGTGACCGAGTTTATTAATATTTATAAATCTATTATCAGTAAATCTACAAATATACTTATCCATTAAGAGTTTTCTTTCTCTCTATAATATTCATAAACTAGTCTCAACTAACTTACCCTTTAAGACACAGCACCATAAATCATTAATATATTTACCAAAAGACAAGCAAATATATTAATCACCGATACCTTAGTTTACAATTACATTCTAATATAGAATAATTTATTTGTCAATAAAAGTATTTAATTTCATAAAAAAAATATACAGCCAATGATTAAACTGTATACTCAAAAAATATATTAAGTTTTTACTTTCTTAATTTACCTTTTTTTATAGGACATATTTTTTGAAGATAAAACATCTGATAAATATTTTATCTCTTGGTTTAGGATGCTAAAAAAGTTAATCATTGCACTTTCATAGCAGTTAGTTGCTTGAAGTTTTCCTTCTTCGAATATTATAACTAATAGGAATGGTAAGATTTTTGTAATCTTAGATTGATTAATGACAACCAATCTATCATCTATTAGCAACTTAATTATAATATTAATACAGCATTTTTGTCAATAAAAAAAGAAGTTAATTACTTAACTTCTACAGTAG
>CANQCQ010000123.1 GCA_947589725.1 uncultured Bacilli bacterium
TTACTCTTAAAGATGATAATTCATATGAAGAATTATTAAAAAAGTTTAGTGGTTTTTTAACTATTTTAGGTACTACATGAACTATATTATATAAATATTTATTTGATTTTAATTCTTCTTTAAAAACAGTACTTACTTTAATATTAATATAATGTTTTCCTTCACTTTTAAGATGTGGCAAATCTTTAACTAAATCATTTATTATATCTATATAAGTACGTTTTTTTGGTTTATCATGTTCTTTTACATAATTACTTATAGAATCATTTATAGATTGTTCTTTTAGATGAATATTGTTATTAGATGGAAGAGATTTTGTCTTACTTCTTAAGTTTTGTTTTAATCTTTCATTAACTATATATTCTTTTACTATATTTTTATAGTTTTCTAATTCTTCTTTAGTTGGAGATAGAACTTTATCTCTTTTCTCTACCAAATCATTTAAACCAATATTTTTTAAGAACTTAGTTAATTCATTTCTTTTATTTACTCTATTTATTATATTTTGATATTCATCAGTACTTAGATTAATTTTTCTTGATTCAGCAATTACTTGTTTTCTATTTTGAATCTTTGAATCTAAAACTTTTAATTCATTTTCTAGTAAACGTTTTTCTTTTTTAAAGCTTTCTAGTACTTTATTTTCTTCAATCTTTTTCTGCATATATTTATTAATAAAATTATCAAGTTCTTCAATTGTTCTGAATGGACCAGTCTCTTCAACTATTCTTTTTTCTTCACTAAAAATATTTTGAATATTATTAATACTATTATTAATATTAGTATTAGCTTTAGTTAATTTAGTATTTAATTCTTTTCTTTGATTTTCTAATTCTAGTAATAAACTATCTTTTTCTTTTGCTTTATTGTCTAGTTTCTTTGTTTTAGAATTTATAAAATCATGTCTTTTGGTAATAAGATTTTCTAAGTATTCTTTTAATTTAGGATCTTTTTCTTTATTATATAATGTTGTTAAGGTCTTGATATCAGTATCATAATTTTTTATTAAGTTATAAAGAGATAGTTTATCTAAATAATTATTTAATTCTTTAGTTGAAAGATTAATCTTATCTTCTATTTTTTTCTTTTCTTCAGTATATTTTTGTTTTTCTATAGAGTTTTTATTTTTTTCAAGAGTATATTGTTCTAAGTATAATCTATCTAATTGAATTCTACTGGCATTTATTAATGCTTTTAGTTGTTCATAATATGTTTGCATAGTTAGTCACCTCATATTCTAGTATCAACTTCAATTAAAAAATCGTGAACCATTTCTAATTCTTCTTTATCTGTTATATCTTCTAATGTATCAAAACCTAGAAGTGGATCATATTGTGATACATAAATGTTTTTTCTACCATTGTCTGCTATAGTATTATCAGTATATCCGATGTATGATTTACCCGTCTTTGGAGAATCAAATGTAAATAATATATCACATTCTATTTCTTCTCCATCTTTTAATATAGTTAACTTATCATCTTCCATATAGAATCTCCTCAAAAATTCACTCATAAAATATCACTAAAAGCTAAAAAAGTCAATAATTGACTTTTAACTAATTACTCTAATTGTTATTAGTTGTCTTTTACTTGTCTTTTTATTGGCTTTTATTTTAAGTACATATGTATCTATTTGTTCTTCATTACCAATTAATTTATTATTAGTTATCGTATTATCTTTATTTAAAATATTTTTCTTACTAGAATTTTTATATACTTCTATTTCAAAATCATCTGTTTCTAATAATTCAATTTCATATGGAACTTCTTCTTTGTTTACATTATTGTCTTTATTATTACTAATTCTAAAAGAATAGTCCTTGGAATCTCCTTTTCTCATGTTAGAGACATCAACACTTATTTCATTATTTGTCTCTTTACCTAAAAGAGGTATTATTATACTTGATTTAACATGCTCTTTATAGTCATTTCTTTTAGTTACTACTTTATAACTTAGGAATACTATTACTACAATCATAATAACAAATACTAAAGATAATATTAAATCTACTTTATCTAATTTCTTAAAGCTTCTTTTTTTCTTATTATTATTTTCTATTTCTATTTGTTTTATTTTTTTTTTACTATTATCTATAAAAGGATCAAAGTCTTTATCTCTTAAATTATTATTTTTCATATGACATCTCCTAACTAATTTTCTTTTTCATTCTAGTTTTTATTAAATTAAGAAGTTCTTGATGTTTTTCTTGAGTAATTTCACTTTCAAATATTACTTCTTTAATATCTTCTTTTATTTCTACTTTATTTTTTACTTTAGAATCAACATTTATTGTTCCTTTCAACAATACTTTATTATCTTCTCTTATATTTAAATTTATTTTTATATTTTTTTTATAATTATTTTTATTTTTATTAGAAACCTTATATATAACTTCTGTTATAATGTTATATTTGTTATCATTAAAATCAAAAGATAAAGTTTTTCTGGTATCAGTATTATCAAATACTAATTTTCCAACATTATTTTTGAAATCATCTTTGATATTAACTGTTAAAGTATTTGCTTCTTTTGCATAATCCAAATAATATTTTGGAATATCATTATTAGTAATAGTAATTAATTTATTATCTAGTTCAATTATAATACCTTTTGATTGATTTTTACTTTTTATAATAAATTCATACTTCTTAGTATTATTAATTACACCTTGAGTATAAAAATTAATTATAAGAGTTTCATTAGACTTTAAATACTTGTTTTTAGATGGAATTTTATAATTTTCAAAATCATCTATTACTCCATTTAAAATATTAAAAGATTTTTTATCTTTTTTTAATTTAATAAGTAGTTTATCTAAAATATCTTTTATTTTACTATTGTCTAATTCTATAGATATTTTTTTTACTGCTTCTTCTTTATTATTTATCTGTGTTTTTGTCTTTGTAACTGTATAATCATTATTTTCTATACAACTATCAAGAGAAGATAGTATTTTTTTATATAAATATTTTATATTATATATAGCATTATGATCTTTAGTTAATGTTTCAAAATAATTGTTATTACCATTATTTATATAATTATTAAAGAAATCTTTAACAAAGTAGTATTCTGTTGAATTATTTATTAAATACTTATCATTTATAATTACTTTGTTATTCATAGTTGTTTGTCTATTAAAAAATAATTCTTTATTTTCTTTTGAATGTTTCAATGTAATATTAGTAATTGAATTATTTAAATTATTCATTAGATTATATTTTTCTAACATGGAGTTATCATACATATATCCTTCTTGTAGTTTTTGACTTTCTAGTGAAGTTGTAATGTTTGATTCTATGCTATAGGTATCTCCAATTAAAGTAGCTTTATCGTTTAAATTAA
>CANQCQ010000124.1 GCA_947589725.1 uncultured Bacilli bacterium
CTAGTATTAAATATGGTAATAAAACTTTTGGTAGTACTGGTTGCTGTCCAACTAGTTTAGCTATGGCTTTTCAATCTATCTTAAATAGACAAATATTGCCAACTGAAGTAGCTGACTATTTATATTACAGTACTAATGAATTCAACAAATATACAACAGGCTCTAGTGGTTTAGCAATTATATATGCTGCTAAACATTATGGTGTAAATGTAACTGCTGTTTATACAAAAGGACAAATGGAAGAAGCTCTAAAAAATGGTAAAATAGTTTATGCTGCAATGGGAGAAGGACGATTTGCAACTAATAAATATAATCATGCAATACTACTTTATGATTATCAAAATGGAAATGCTAATGTAGCTGATCCACTAAAACCAGAAAATAATTATTGGGTATCTCTTGATACTATTATTAATGAACAAAGTAAAGATTTAGATGATTCAAGAGGAGGATCAAATATCTATATTTTAGGATAACGCTCATATAAAGCGTTATCTTTTGTTAAATTGCATTAAAAAATAATGTTTGTTATAATAAAAAAGGTGGGAAGAGATTTAAATGAGGACAAAAAAAGACGAAAATAATGCCAAAATATCTGTCATAATTTCAACTTATAATAGAAAAAAGTTTATAGGCAATGCCATTGATTCCGTATTAAGTCAAACATACAAAAATGTAGAAATTATTATTATAGATGATGCATCAACTGATGGAACAGAAGAATATATTAAAAATAATTATCACCTAGAAAACATTACATACTTAAAAAATGAAAAAAATAAAGGCTGTGGTTTTAGTAGAAAGTATGCGCTATCTACTAAGCAATATGCTAAAGGCAAATATATAATATTTTTAGATGATGATGACAAATATATTGATAATACATATTTTGCTAAAGCTATTAAATTATTAGAAGAAAACAAAAGCCTATCAATGGTATGTGCTTCTCATATTATTAATGATATTACAACTAATACAAAAATAGAAAGAAAGTTCCCATACAAAAGTATAATAGATAATAAAGAATTATTTATAAATTTTGCTAATGAATCATTCCCAAAACCAATAATTAGTGTTGCAGTAATTAGAAGAAAAGCCTTAGAAAGTGCTAAATTTGAAGAAATGAAAATATTAAATGATTCAACCATTTTTTTAAGAACTATTTTGTATGGACCAGTTGGTTTCATAAAAAAACCTCAAGCTGAATATTTAATTCATGGAAACAACATTTCATTTAGTTGTAAAACAGATTTTATTATTGATAACTTAGAAGAAAAATTTAAAGTTTTTAAAATTGTTGAAGAAAAGAAAATGTATAATAAAGAACAATTAGATAAATGGATTGAAAATCAGTTAGATATTACTATAATATATTTTATAAATGGATCTAAACCCAACTATTTTAACTTTAGAAAAATTCTGCATTGGTATAGAAAAAATATTAATAAAAAAGATAAAATTAAACAATTTAAAAATATCTATAAAGAAAGTAAGAAAAAATCAAACAGTATTTAGATTTGATTAAGGGGGCATATTATGAAAAATTGCTTGCTTTGGGGTTATATGCATGTTAATTTAGGAGATGATTTGTTTTTTCAAATTCTATTTGAAAGATATCCTAAAACAAAATTTTATATTTATCCACCTTCTGAATATCTAAATAGATATAAAAAGATATTTAAAAAATATAAAAATGTTATTTTTTATGACAAAGAACCTTATTATATTAAACTACGTTCTGAAATACCTGATGAAAAAACTCCATTATACATATTTCCTATGGTATTAGAAAGAGCAAAAAAAGTTGATTGTTTTATTAATGTTGGTGGCTCTATTTTTATACAAAATGATAATTATAAAAACGATGATAGATTTAAAATTAAAGAAATTATAGGTTCTAAACCATCATTTATTATTGGCTGTAATTTTGGTCCTGGAGATAAAGAATTTGAAAATTATTATAGAGAATTTTTTAAAAAATTTGATGATATATGTTTTAGAGAAAAAAATTCTTATATGATGTTTAAAGATTTAAAAAATGTAAGAGTAGCTGACGACTTAGTACTATTAAAAGAGAAGACATCATTTTTACATAATAATAAGAAAAATAAAAACACACTAGGTATATCTGTGATAGATATTGGGAACCATAATAAAATAGCGAAATATAAAGATGATTATATTAATTTTATGGTTGAAACAATAAAGTATTATATAAATAAAAATATGAAAATAACATTATTCTCATTCTGTGAAGATGAGGGTGATTTGAAAATAATTGAGGAAATTATTGATAAGTTAAATTGCAAAAATGGGGGGGTTTCAATAGTTTCCTATAAAGATAATATTAAGGAATTTTTATCAAAATGGAAGTCTAATGAATTTATTATTAGTACAAGATTCCATGCTACAATCTTGGCACTTAAATATAATCAAAAGTTCATACCATTAAGTTATAGTGATAAGACAAAGAACTATTTAAAAGATATTGATTCATCACTACAATGCTATGAAATAAAAGATATCAAAAATATAAAAATTGATAAGATAAAATTTAATGAAGTAAATAAAAATTTTGATTCTTATAAACAATTTGAAGTAATTGATAAGTATTTAAAGGGGAAATAATTTTATGAAAAAGAAATTTATATTTATTAGTATATTAATTTTTATTACTTTTTTTTCAATTAATGTTCATGCGCAAGCTGGCTGGTTTACTAAAGATGGAAAAGAGTATTATAAAGATGAATCAGATAACATATTAGTAGGATTTCAAGAAATAGATGGAAAAACTTATTTTCTATCAAGAGATCAAACAATGTATGGAGCAAAAAAAACAGGTATGCTTTCAATAGGAGATTATAATTATTATTTTGCTCCCTATCTTATTACTGGTTGGTTTACATATGAAGGACATGAATACTATGCAAATGAAAGAGGAGAAATTCAAGTAGGTTTCCAAGAAATAGATGGCAAAATATATTTCCTATCACGAGATAGAACAATGTATGGAGCAAAAAAAACAGGTATGCTTACTGTAGGAGATTATAATTATTACCTAAAACCTAATGCTCAAATAGGTTGGTTCTCATATGATGGACATGACTATTATGCTAATGAAAGAGGAGAAATTCAAGTAGGGTTTCAAGAAATAGATGGCAAGATATATTTCCTATCACGAGATAGGACAATGTATGGAGCTAAAAAAACAGGTATGCTTACTGTAGGAGACTATAACTATTACCTAAAACCTAATGCTCAAATAGGCTGGTTCACATATAAAGGAAATGAATACTATGCCAATGAAAGAGGAGAAATTCAAG
>CANQCQ010000125.1 GCA_947589725.1 uncultured Bacilli bacterium
GAGTTAGTTCTTTTATTAGTTCTTTTCCATAAGTCGAACAAAGTAAGACCACCGTTTATATCATCTCCCAAAATAATAGAATTACCGTCATCTTGGATCGATTCAAATACAAACGGAAAAGAAGCGGCGACAGTAGTAGTAGGAATAGGAAGACCAAAATTATTTTGTAAAGGCATTTCTAATGTAGGAAGTGAAGTTTTTAGTCCGTCTTCTTGTTCAAAAATTAATTGTGATCCACGTAAATTAAGACTACTTAAAGCCGACTTTATTTCTTTAATTCTTTTTTGTAATTCTTCTTTAGATATTGCATAAGTAAAAAATACTACTGACATAAGTAGCATTTTTTCATTCTCACGATCCATTTTATTTGCCAGACGTTCATAGTCTTCTAATTGATTTTTTAATACTATTTGGTCGTTTCTATCATTTGTATTAATATATTTACTTCTTGTTTCGGACATACCTTTTCTTAATGTTTTAGACACTTCTACATTGTCCATAGGTGTTACAGAAATCATCATACGTGTATTTCTAATATTAGATAACATTCCGAGCCAACTTCCTCTAACGTAAGAGGGAAAGGAATCAATTATAATACTAGTTGCGTAGCAATCTCCAAGTAATATATCTTTATCTTCAAATTTCATAGCAATAGGACAAATCTTTTCTTTTAAAGATTTTAAACTGGAGTCTTGCTTAAAAACTTCTAATGACTCATTAGGATTAAGATAGGTGAAAAGTAATTCCTTTATCTCATCAGTTTTTGCTTGTTCTGATGAAAGACCAATATTAGATAATTGAGAAGCAATATCATTAATTTTTGATTTTAATAATTTGATATTGTCTTTATCTTCTTCAATCAGCAAATAAAACTCTCTATTATTTACTATATTTTTACTCATAATATTATCAGCATAAGATATATCTTCTTCTAATAATTGTTTTTTAATCTCATTATTTGTATTTTTAGATAAATATACTAGGTTTTCTATATGATCAGTAAGACTTACTGGCTTATCAAGTGCTAAAATCTTAAACGGATATTCTAAACTTAATAATACTTTCCTAAATTGAAATATTTTAGAATTTTGTTCTTCTGTTGAAAATAATTGTAAATTTATACTATTAACTTTTATAATTCCAATAACTTTGTCATTTTCTAAAAACAACAAGTCATTCCACACTTCTTTAAAAGGTAACCATTCTAATAAAGAAGAATTGTTTTTCTTTTTATTAAATTTCATATTATAACCCCAAATCATTAAATTTTATTGATTCCAATTCTTCGTGAAAAATACTATCTTTATTATCAGCTCCAATTTCTAATAAGCAATTATATATTTCTTCACTAGAAAGGTGTGTAGTAATAGCATAATCATTAATTATATTATCAATTCTTTCATTTATACCATTATAAAAGCATATACAATCTTCATTAGTAACTTTATTTTTAATATAATCAGCAATATTTTGCTTTGCTTTTAGTAAAGCTATATAAACTTCATCAATTTTATTATTCATATCCTAAATTCCCCCTTTTGTTTTTGAAGTGTATTTATATTTTTAATTTTATCATTTTTAAGATCTCGTTTATCTACTATATATGAAGCTAAATTACCATAATTATTCTTATAAGTATTAAAATTTTGTTTTATATGTTCTGGTAAGACTTGATCATCAATAGCATAAACCACAGCTTGATTTATTGTGTCAAATTTTTCTATATTATATTTATCTACTATTTTATTTTTATCGATTTCACTTAAATATGGACCTTGTTTTCTTTTATACACTAAATATTTATTATCACTTGGGAAAATAAATAAATTAGGTTTCTTTTCTTTAATTAATTCTTGAGCTTGTTTCTTTGTATAAAATGGTATTTGTTTTTCAATGTTTTTACTCGGCTCATTTTTGTTATATCTTTTTTCAGAATCAGCTTTAATCTTTTTATCTTCTTCCAACATATTTTTTAATCTTTCTTTAACAAGTGAAATAATTTCTTTTTCATACTCTTTTTTAATTTCTTTTTTTTTTCGATTTTCAATTATTTTTTCTTTAACATTATTTATAATTTTAGAAACTTTGATATTTTCTTTAATTGCTTTTAATTTTTCAATAAATTTATTACTCTTTTTGTTTTCCAAAAGAGATAATGCACAATCTAGTATTTCTTTATTAGTCATTTTGTTATTAATAGTATAATTAACCATTGTATTATCTAAATTAGATATTATTTCATTATAAATTTTATAATTATCTTCTTTTAGACTAGTATTGACTATGGTATGTTTGGCATTAAGAAGTGCCATTAAAACTTTATCAATTTTATTATTCATATTTTAAATACCCCCTTAATTATATCTTCTGAATTTTTTTTGACTTCTTTTAAATTTAATCATTTTAATTAAAAGTCCTAATATATTACCACTTCCAGTAGGAAGTGGGAGAGTTATTAAAAAAGTAAGTATTGGAAAAAAACAAAAGTAAAAAAGTTTTGTAAGTCCACGACCTAAAAATTTAGAAAGAATAAAACCTAAAAGAAAGGAAATACCAATTATAAGCATTTCCTTAAAACCATATCCCTTAAAAATCTCTCGTTTGACCTTAATGTTTTTTGGTATTAGAAACATAATTATTCCCCCAATCACTATTATTTTTATATAAACTAGACTTATTAAAAGATAAATTATTATCTGACATGTCTTTATAAGTATCTAATCTATCAGCTAAAGAAGTAAAATTACTTCCACTTAAACTATCATCAAAATTAATACTATCACTTGCAAAATCAGGTATATGTTCTTTATTATTTCCCATAAAGGAATTATCATTATTAGAATTATTATCTTTATTAGAAGATTGAGCATTTTCTAAATTTGAAGAAGTATTATTTGATGACATATTAGAACTATCATTAGGCGGTGGATCTTCATTATTAGTAGAAGTAGAATTGTCATTACTACTGTTTGAACTAGTAGAATTATCAGTTGTTGATCCATATTTTGACATAGCAATCATAGAAGTACCTAAAGCGGCCATACTATGTAATTCGCTCATATTTGCCATAGCACCAGCATTTGCATTAAGAAGTGCAGAAATTAATTGTGGTGATGAAATAATAAATAATAAAGCACCTATGGTAATTAATACAGGTGATAAAGGATAATGTGTATTTTGAATTACAGATCCAAATACATTAAACATGATACCTATACATAAATACTGGACAGTTGTAACAAGAAAAGTACCAATAACACCTTTTGACCATACTTCAAATGTATGAGACCTATTAGAAACTAAAGTAGTACATACAAAAGGTG
>CANQCQ010000126.1 GCA_947589725.1 uncultured Bacilli bacterium
GCTTATATTGAGGGCTATCGTATAGGTGGTAAAACAGGTACTGCACAAAAAGTTGAAAATGGAAAATATTTAGTTGGAAATTATATTATGTCTTTTATGTCTGTTGTACCTTCTAATAATCCAGAAGCAGTATTTTATTTAGCTATTGATAATCCAAAACATACAGCTTTATTATCAAGTTATACAACAACACCTATTGCTAGAAGAGTCTTACTTGATATAATTAATACTCTAGGTATAGAAAAGCAGGAAGGTGAAGTAGAAAAAGATTATGAATGGAATGATATTATTACATATGAAGTACCTAATTGTGTTGGAAAGAGTGTTAAAGAAGCCAAAAAACTGTTAGTTAATTTTGAAATAGAATATTCTGGTAATGGAGAAAAAGTAATTGAACAGTCACCTGAGGCTGGAACTATGCAAGAAGATGGTGGAGTAGTTAAATTGTTGTTAGGATAAAAAAAGTAAACGCTCGTTCGTTTACTTTTTATCTTTCTTGAATTTTAATTAATTTAGCTTGAACAACAATTCTACCACCAGTATTATTTAAACACGTTGATAAAGTAAGAATTTTATCAGTTGTATTTACTGATGTATTAACTAAAGATGTATTTCTTTTCTTCATAGTATTAAGCCATTCTTCTTTAGCAGAATCTGATATAAAAGAAGTTCTTATATAATAACTTTCTTGTTCAATAGTATAAATTGAAAATATTTGATATAACATATTAGACTTTGGTGTAGAAATCCAAATTATATAATTATCTTTATCTTTTTGCCAAGAAGATGTCAAAGCATTCTTTAGAGAACCAAAGACTGTTTTATTTAGTCGACCATGCCCATAAATTATTGTATTATCAGATAAATTATCTATATTATTACGATAATCCATAAATACCCAACCAGCACTATTTTTACTTTTATTAAATGCATGATTTAAGTAATAATCATTATCTTTTGTTTGAACAATTGGATAATTAATATTAGTATTATTCATATGAATAAAAGCAACTGTATCACTATTTTTACTTTTTAGTACATCAAAATCAACTTCATAAAAAGGAAATGTAACGTAATACCAATAATCACTATTTTTATCTGTATCTGGATTTACTAATTTTCCTTCTTTGTCATTTATTAATAATTTAATATCTTTTTGTAAATCTTTATTAATATTTTCTATATTCTCATTATCTTTATACCAAACATAGACTTTATATAATGAAAATGAAAGAATACTTATTAATATTATTGAAACTAATAAGATAGGTGTAGTTTTTACTTTTACTACTTTCTTTTTAGCAAGAGATTTTTTATTGGCATGTCTTGGTATATATTCTTCATTATCCACTTAAATATCACCTCTTATTATTATCATTATAGCATATATTCATCTATATCACATTTTTAGTTTTTATTTACTTTTTAAGACTCTTGTGTTATAATATAACACCAAGTGGGGGGTTATTATGAGAGTATTAGAACAAATAAGTTTATATCTAGTAATTATTTTACTTACAGTTGGATTTTATAAATTAGATTATCAAGATAATAATCAAAAAGAGTTTGATGTTCCAATTGAAAATGTTAGAGTAGATTCATCTACAACAAATGATAATATTAATATTAAAAAATCTGCTGAAGCTGAAGGGTTAAGTTATGATGTAGTTCTAGATTCTCCAGGAGATTATTATCAAATAAATGCTGATATAGTAAATAAAGGAAAATTAGATGCTAAAATAGATAATATTGAACAATCAATACTTACTGATAAACAACAAAAATACTTAGATTATAAAGTTACTTATTTAGATGATCGAGAAATAAAAAATGGTGATATAATCAAAGCTAATTCTAAACAAGAAATAAAAATAATAATATATTTTAAATACGATATTAAAGCTTATGATTTGCCAAGTCAAGATGAACAAATTAATCTAGATTTAAATATTAATCTTGTACCAATTACGGACTAGCTAATAGTCTGTTTTTTTTGTATAATTATTTTGAGGTATTAAATATGAAAAAGAAAATGCTTATATTAATAATTGTAATAGTAATATTATTATCTATAAATTCTTTAATTATATTAAATTATAAAATAGATAAAAAAGATTATAGTAAACTAAGTAAAATAAAAGATGGTTTATTAATTACTGATTTAGTAGTTATTAATAATAAAAAAGTAGCTGATTACTTAGAATGTAAGAATATAAAAGTTGAAAATATTTTTCACTCTTATAAATGTAGTGATAAAGATAATATGTATACTTGTACTAATGATGACAAAAGTTTTAGTATGGGAGTTTCTTCATCTTATACTGATAAGTTTAAAAAATATAATAATTATTCGAGGAAAATATTATCTCTAAATAAAATAAAAAGTGATTTAGAATTATTTGGTAAAATTAAAGAAGTTGATAGTAAAACTAATTTTTTTAATTTGTTTAAATTTGAAAAAGAAAAGTATTTATTAAATAGTTTTGCTTTAGATAATATTCCTATTTTTAAGAGTATGGATTTAATAGAAGGAGATTATAGTGGTCTTCTAATGTATCAAAATAATGGATTATCAACTTTATATATTTATTATAATAATAAGACTTATTCCTTTGTTTTTAATAATTTTAATGAAAAAAGTATAAAAGATTTTATTAATACAATAGTTATAGAGTAGTAATAATTTAAATAGTATGATAATACAATTAAGTGGAAATTATAATTTTTTATAATGTATAAGTTAATATGATTTACTGTAAAGTTTTTGTATAAAAGTGTTAATTTAAAATATATATGTGGCATTTATGATATAATTTACGTTGAAAGTGGAGGATGGATATGTTATTACTAACGAAGGCAGTATTTGCTATAATGATTGGTTTCTTATTATCTGCGTTGTTGGGTTTATTTCTAGTTCCTTTATTAAAAAGATTAAGAGTTGGTCAAAAAATTAGTATTTTTGTAGGAGAATCACATCGAAAAAAAGAGGGTACACCTACAATGGGTGGTTTGATTTTTATTATTCCAACTGTTTTAGCAACTCTTGGTTTAATAGTTACTGGAAAAATATCTTATACATCTAATTTAGGAATTGTTTTATTAGTGTTTATAGGATATGCTTGTATAGGATTTTTAGATGATTTATTATCTATTAGAAAAGGTGATAATGAGGGATTAACAACTTATCAGAAATTATTTATGCAAGTTTTAATTGCTATTGGTTTCTTTTATATTTATATGAGAAGTGGAGGACAAACTAGTTGGGTTGTTGGTACATTACATATAGATTTAGA
>CANQCQ010000127.1 GCA_947589725.1 uncultured Bacilli bacterium
CTTATAGTATAAGATAAACCTAAAACTATACCTGGGATAGCTAAAGACATTAACATAAATATATGGATTAATTTAGAAGCTTTACCTTTAACTCTCGCAGTAATATAGGCTGCAAAATAAGAAATTAAAGTTCCAACAATTGCCACCATAATAGCTATAAATAATGAATTAAATATATATTTTCCTATATCATTTTTTAAGACATATTCGAGATGTTTAGCACTTAAGCTAGGATCAATGACAGGATTATTAATAAAGGCATAATAAACAAAAGAACCTAGTAAAACAAATACAAATAATATTACTAAATATAAAAACACTTTTAAAATAATATCTCTTAATTTATTATTTTCAATTTTATATTCTTTACCTTCAAATTCGCCACTGGAATAATCTTTAGTAAAGTTATCAAATAGAAAAGAAATTATCGCCGGAATAAGTAAGAATAAACCTATCATTGTTCCTTTAGAAAAATCAAGTAGGCCAATAACTTCTTTATACAAAAATACTGGCAAAGTAGTAAATTTACCACCTACCGCTAATGGGACACCGTAATCCGTAAATATCATTGTAAATACGGCAAATATTGCTGAAAATATTGGTTTTTTTAAATAAACAAAAGTTACTTTTTTAAATGTTTGCCATTTATTTAATCCTAAAACTTTAGCATTATCATACATATTATTATCAATATAATTAAAGCCATCATCGAGCATTAAAAATGCAACTGGGAATGAATACAATATAGAACCTAAAACTATTCCCGGACTACCAATAACACTAAAACCAAATTGTCTTGATATTATGCCATTTGTACCAAATAGATTAATTAATCCTAATCCAATAGATATGGAAGGAATTAACATTGGTAATGTTAATAAGACTTTTAAAATTGCTCTGAATCTTATATTAGTTCTATTTAATGTAAATGCTAGTATATATGCTATACCCACAGAAAAAAGTGTTGATATAGTTGTAATGATTAAAGAATTTGCGAATGCTTCTTTAAAAGAATTACTAGCAATTAAAGTGCCAAAATTAGACCAATCAACTTGAATTAACATCATTATTAATGGATAGACTACTGCTACCATTAAAAAGACAAATATTAATACTTTTACACTATTACCTTTTTTCATTATAAATCAATTCCTGTACATTTTTCGATTGATGAAACTTTTTCAATTAAATGATTAGTTACAAAATTTCTAACATAATCATTTTTAGGATGATTAAAAATAACATTAGGTGTATCTATTTGTTCAATAACCCCATTATTCATAACCATTACTCTATCTGATAAAGAAAAAGCTTCTTCTTGGTCATGAGTAATATAAATCATAGTAGTATTTAATTTTTTTTGTAATTTTTTTAATTCTTTTCTTAATACTAATCTATTATCAGCATCTAATGCCGACATAGGTTCATCAAATAATATAATATCTGGTTTTAAAGCTAAAGTTCTAGCAATAGCCACTCTTTGTTGTTGTCCACCAGAAAGTTCATGAGGATACTTTTTTAAATGTTCTTCCATATTAACCATCTCGAGCATTTTTTTAGCTTCAGCTTGAGCTTTATTCTTATCCTTGATTTGAATCTTTGAAAAACTATTCCCATTTCTCTTTTAGAAGCGTCTAAATTAGTAATATCTTTCCCGTCTTTAATAATAGTTCCACTTGTTGCTTTTTCAATACCAATAAGTATTTTTAAAAGAGTTGTCTTTCCACACCCAGATGGGCCTAAAATTGATAAAAACTCGCCATTATTTACTTCAAAGTTTAAATCATTTAAAACTGTTTTTTGATTATACACTTTCTTTAAATTTTTTATTTCTAAATTTATCATAATTTTTTCCTACTTTTCTATATATTAATCATATAATATCATTATCAAAATAAATGTGTCAATAATAAGAAAACATTATTTAAATAATGTTTTCTTATATTTATTCATTAATTTCTTCCCATTTTGCAGTTAATTTTTCTTTAGTTGCAACACTATCTATTCCTGTCATATCAGCATCTTTCAAGTTTTCTGGATAATTTTTTACTTGATTATTTTGATTTTTTAAAATAATATCTGGCATGAAGTTTTCTTTATCATATCGACCAAAATCATTCATTAAAAATTCAAAAACTTTAATCACATTTTCTTTGGTTTCTCTGCCTTTAATAATTCCAAATGATGTTGTATTATATGGTGAACCAGTTTTTAATTCAACAATTTGAAAATCATATCCTTCGTTTATGGCTTCTACACCTTGAGCCGTCATGCCCATCGCAATAGCGACTTCTCCTTGTTTTAATAAATTAGTTGGTCCGGAACCAGATGTCGTAAATTCCCGAATATTTTTCTTTAATTCCTTAAAATATTCAATTGCTTTATCTTCGCCCATTATATTTACAACATTAAGATAAAAACCATATCCAGTTCCTGATGATTTAGGATCAGGCATAGCAATTAAATTTTTAAATTTTGGATTTAATAAATCTTCATATGTTTTAGGAATTTCTAAATCATGTTCTTTAAAATATTTTTTATCAATTATTAAATTCATCGTATATTTTACCCAAGTAAAATAATTATTTGAAGTATTAATGCCATCTAAATATATACTATCATCAATATTAGATATGTCTGCAAAATTATCAGCAACATCCACCATATGTGCAGTTTCTAAATCAATTACTATATCAGCTTCTACATTAGTGCCTTCGGTTTTTATTTTTGCAGCACTATTACCAGTACCAATTGCTTGTACAACAACATCCAAATCTGAAAATTTTTCTGCTAATTGTTCCTTTAAAACTTGATTTCTTTCCTCTTCCATAGATGAATAAATTACAATAGTATCATCTTTTCCACATCCCCCTAAAAATAATGGCATTACTAATACCAAAAGTAATAAATAAATCTTTTTCATATATTTCCCTCACTTTTATTGTTCATTATATTAATGATATCATTCAAAATTGAACACGTCAATAAAATTTAAAGAAAAAACAAATTTATTTAAATATATATTTTTAAATCAATTTGTTTTTTTTGAACGTTTCTTTTCTTCTTTGTTCTTATGTTCATATAATATATTAGTTTTTAAAACTAAATACAAGAAGAAAATCATCATTACAACATACATAGCAATTGCTTGTTCATTATCACCTAGAACATAAAGAATAGATATTACAGAAAATATTATATTAATTAAGTATATAATTAATATCGTTTTTGTTGGAGATGACGTAAGTTTTAATAATTGATGATGAAAATGCTCTTTATC
>CANQCQ010000128.1 GCA_947589725.1 uncultured Bacilli bacterium
CCATTCACCTTAGTTGGAGCAACAACAAGAGCAGGAGATTTATCATCACCTCTTAGAGATAGATTTGGAATAGTATCAAAATTACAATTTTATACTGTTGATGAATTAGAAATGATTATTAAAAGAACTGCTAAAGTTTTGGGAGTAACAATAGATGATGAAGCAGCCTTTGAACTAGCTAAAAGAAGTAGAGGTACTCCACGTATTGCTAATAGATTATTCAAAAGAGTTAGAGATTTTGCTTTAGTTAAAAATAAAGGTTTAGTTGATAAAGAACTCACAGAAGAAGCATTAGAAAGATTGAAAGTTGACTACTTAGGTTTAGATAATACAGATCATGAGTATTTACTTGCTATTATAAATAAATTTAATGGTGGTCCTGTAGGAATAGAAGCTGTCTGTTCATCAATAGGTGAAGAAGTCACAACAATAGAAGATGTTTGTGAACCATATCTTTTACAAATTGGATTAATAAAACGTACAAGTAGAGGAAGAACTGTTACAGACAAAGCATATGCTCTTCTTGGCATAGAAAGAAAAAAGTAGTATAATAAGCTACATTAACACTGATATAAGTATCAGTGTTTTATACTAAAAAGAGGTGTAAAATATGAAAACTGAAGACTTTGATTATGAATTACCTGAAGAATTAATTGCTCAAACTCCACTAAAAATAAGAGATTCTTCTAGATTAATGATTCTTGATAAAAAAACTGGTGAAATAGAACATAAAGTTTTTACTGATATAGTTGATTATTTAGATAAAGGAGATACATTAGTTTTAAATGATACAAAAGTTTTACCGGCAAGATTAATTGGTACAAAAGAAGAAACTAAGGCAGTAATAGAAGTATTATTATTAAAAAATATTGAAGCCGACAATTGGGAATGTCTTACTAAACCTGCAAGAAGAATTAAAGTAGGTACTATAGTATCATTTGGTAATGGAGAATTAAAAGCAGAATGTATTAAAGAATGTGATGAAGGAATAAGACATTTTAAATTTATTTATCATGGAATATTCCTAGAAGTCTTAGAAAAATTAGGTACTATGCCACTTCCTCCATATATACATGAAAAATTAAAGGATCAATCTAGATATCAAACAGTTTATGCTAAAGAAGTAGGTAGTGCAGCAGCTCCAACAGCCGGACTTCACTTTACAAATGAATTATTAAAGAGAATAGAAGAAAAAGGAGTAAATATAGCTTATATTACTTTACATGTTGGATTAGGAACATTTAGACCAGTAGCAGTAACTAATATAAAAGAGCATGAAATGCATAGTGAATTTTACTCAATGAAAAAAGAAGTAGCTGATCTTCTAAATAAAACTAAAGAATCTAATCATAAAATAATAGCAGTAGGTACAACAACAACTCGTACATTAGAAACAATTATGAGTGAACATGGTAAATTCTTAGAATGTAGTGGTTGGACTAAAATATTTATCTATCCCGGTGGTTATGAATTTAAAGCTATTGATAGTTTAATTACCAACTTCCATTTACCAAAATCAACACTTGTAATGTTAGTTAGTACTCTAGCTGGAAAAGATAATATTCTAAATGCTTATAAAATAGCAGTTTCAGAAAAATATAGATTTTTCTCATTTGGAGATGCAATGTTTATCAAGTAACATTGCATTTTTTCATATTATATGATATAATCTGATATATTTTTTGGGGGTTATAACATGTATAAAAGAGGAGAAATAGATAAATATTTTAAAGATAATTTCGAAACAGATGCTATAAATATTTTTCCAATAGAAGGCTCTAATGAAGTATCAAAAGAAAAAATTGCCAGTGATATATTAACAAATGGAATAAAACTAAATCATAAAAAGAAAATTTCTGAAGTGATTAATCCTAAAGGATTAGTAAAAGATATTAGTTCTATTGAATCAACAATAAAAAAAACTTCTTTTTATTCTGAAAATGATATATGTAATGTAATAATAGGAACTCCCCAAGTAGTAAAATTAAAAGATAAAGAATATTACATAGGATATCCAAGAGATAATCAAACAGGTTATAAAAATGCCACAAATCAAAAAAACTATGATTGTTTCCTAACTGATTATTTAGAAAATACAAGTGAAATTTCTAAAGAAATGATTATTGGTTATTATTATCAAGATGAAGATGGCAAAAACTATTTTAAAAAAAACGATAAATATTATAAATTACTAAATAAAACTGATAAAGAAACATTCTTTAATAATATTATTTCTAAAATGGATAATAAAATTACTAAAGATATAAATAAAATTGAATTATTAAAATATATAGAAGCAACAATAGAAGATAAAAAAACTTCTCATAATTCTAAATATGAAACTTCTATTGAATATTTAGAATATCAAAATAAAAAGAATACTAAAGCTAAAAAAATATTAACTAAAAATAAATTTATTGAATTTTTAAAAGATAACTATCAAGATTATGCTCTTTATTTACATGGAATAGATCAAGAACCAAGTTTTTCCAAAAAAATAGTAGATAATATATTAAAAAATAATTTATTTATTGATGAATATTATGGTTTTTGTGGAACTTGTGAACCAAAAGGTCCAGTAGATGAAATCAGTTGTCTTGAAGATGCATTAGATTATCATTATGGTGATAATCACAAAAAAAGTTATAATATGATAATATTGACACCTAAAAGTATTGAAGATATCAATAATGATACTTACTTTTTAGGATATTCTAGAAATAATACTACTAATACTTTCCCCAAAAGTATGAAAGATTTTGATTGCTTATTAAGTGACATTATTAATGATATGGATTATGTTCCAAAAGAATTTGTACTAGGATATCATATCTATGGACCTAATATTGATGATAGATATATTCTTAATGATAAACATTATTCATTTTTAAGTACTGATTTAAAAAAGATAATAGGAACATTAATTATTAATAGAAATAATCAAATGTTAAATCAAAATATTAGATTATTTAATAAAAAGAATATTAATGAAGACTTATTATATGCATATGCAAATCCATTAATTGAAAGACAAAAAATATCTTCTCTTCAAACAACTTCTCTTGAATACTTTGAAGAGAAAAATAAATCTAAAAATAAGGTATTTGAATTAACTATCTAAATTATGTTAAAATAACTTAGTAATTTGCATAAAAGAAGGATGATTTATGAAAGTAAAATATAATTTAATAAAAAAAGATGGAAAAGCAAGACTAGGTACTATTGAAACTAATTATGGAACTTATGATACTCCAATGTTTATGCCGGTTGGAACTAAAG
>CANQCQ010000129.1 GCA_947589725.1 uncultured Bacilli bacterium
AGCATCTACTATAACCATATTATCACTTCCTTCAAAGTATTTTATGATTATTACCTAGATAGGTGATTACATATTAAGAGTAGTTTAATAAAAATATATATATTTTATTTTTTATCTTTTGGTTTTAATTTTATTATTTTACATTTTAAACTATTATTCATATACTTTCGTCTAAAGTAATTTTTTCTTTTACTTATAATTAAACTTTGCTTTAGCATGCTGTTCCATATTACACGTATACATTTTGTTATTTAATATTTTCTTAACAGAAGATATGTTATAAAATATTTCTAGATTAATTTTGGAGTATTGTAGTTAAAAAAATACTTTTTTAATAAAACATATTACTAATCGCAAAGATGTCTAGAATTTTAAAAAAATTGATATTGAACTAAAAAATAAAGCAAAAAACTTTGCTCTACTTTAACAATTCATATTCAAATAATTTAGGCTTTATAATTTCAAGATAATAATCATTTAATTGTTTTTTTAAAATACTTATGTTTTCATCTAACTTTTTGTATTTTGGAACCAATATTTCTTCGCCTTTTTTATTGAATGTTCCACTACCTACTTTAACATTAATTTCTTTTTCTATTTGATTTAAACCATAACTCCACTTTTCAATATATTCATCTGCTGATTGGATTAATATCAAAATCTTATTCCATTCATCTAGCAACTCTTTATTTTTCTTATTTATTTTATATTTTTTTAATATTTTATCTGCTAAAGTGTTTTGCCCAAAACAAAATTGATTCCGTATACTTTCATTAGATATACATTTATTTTTGTCAGAAAGTCCTGCCCAAATAAATGAGTTTAATAAAAATTCCTCATCTTCTAAATATTTATCTCCTAAATCTGAAGTCTTCATTATTATTTCTTTTTCAGTATAGTCAAAAGATTTATAACAATTCGCTAGCCACAATGGTAATTGAGACATTATATTATCTTCACATAGTTTATATGGTTTTTGTACTTTAATATAATTTTGGCTTAATACATTAACTATTTTACCATTATCATTTTTAGGAATATTACTCAAATTAAACAAGTAAGCAATTACATCCTTACTATCAGAATCTTTCATCAAAGTAAGTGGATTATTATGCATCTTTTTAATAGTCCTTTTTCCTAAATCTGAATCAACTTGTAATTTTTCGTTGTTAGAATCTATATTTGACCATTCTATTAATAGTATTCCACCCTCTGAAGCATTGAAACGACTTCTGTTGCAAATATAACCTCTTATAAATTTCTTATCTATAATATGTTGAGATTTCCAATATTTTATTGGTGAGAACAAAATATATGAATCAGTCGGTTGCCTTAAGAAAAACTTAAAAGCACTCCAAATGAATAAATTTTCTGTTGCTCTGTTAACATTCTTGGTCTCAAACTGCTCTTTACCCATTATTTGATACATGTATTTATCTTTAATTTTGAATGTTGCTTTTCCTCTACTTGCACCACCTTGTGGTTCAACAAAAGGGGGATTTTCTAACATAATAATTGTCATTTTATCATCTTTTAACCATTTAGATAATAACTTACTTTGCTCTTTATATGGTTCATCAAATAATCCTATCATTTTGCTTCCAAAACAAAATTTATAAAAATCTTCGCTTAAAGCATCACCATACAACAGCAAACCATTATTATAATCTATACTTTGATGAGTAGGTGGTATTATCATTTTTACTCTACCATCATAAAGTCCTTTCAAAGTAGTCCATTCAGTATAATCATAAGTATTTAACACACAATGTTTTAATTCATCTTCAGTAAAAAATTTTTCAAGATTACCTGTACCTGCACATCTATCTAATATAATATAATCATTTCCCTCTGGAACTCGGGTAATGGCTTCTCTTACCATTTCAGTAGATACTTTAATATATTCATTAGGTGTAAAAAACGCACCTAATTGTTTTTTTAATAATGCTGGTCCTAACATATTCATATTAAAATGTAACCATCCAACAGAGTCATTATCTTCCTCTTCTATTTTCAATTGTTTATTCCAATCGAAAGGATTTAAATTTAAGTATTTTGGATTTATAAATTCTCTTTTCACATCTTCTTTTGATTTAAATATTTTATTATAATCTTTACATAATTTATTATTATATGCAACGATTGAATATTCATCAATCCAGCCATTAATAATTTCATCTTGAGTAGTAAATTCTTCAAGAAAATCCACAGCATCTACAAAATCCCCTGAATTTATTTCACTACCGTCTGCGTTATCTATTTTTATATACTTATGTTCATTAATAGATATAAGATATGAATATTTTGGTATAGGTAAAGCACAACTATTGTATGCTCTAATATATCTTTTTATTTGCTCTTTATGTTTATTGACATCAGAAAACACCAATTTAAATTCAATCAAATTGCCATTATATCTTCCATCTGTATTTAATTCATAATCGGGTGTCAATCCAATTTCTTTCCAGAAATCAATCATTCCTTCAATTTCGCTATTATATTTTGTTAACATACCTTACTCCTAACTGTCACTTCAAAAAGTAAAATTTCAACTTAATTATAACACAAAAATTATTTTTTTAATTCTTTTTTCATAGTACCCGGATTAATTTCTGGTTTTATATTTCTACATTTTGAAATCGCCATTTGTGCTAATCCAGGATGATTATTGTCAGCATTATATCTATAAACCCGTACAGTGTCGCCTTCTAAATTAACTTTCATAGTTCTTCCTTTTAAATAGTCAAATGAATAACCCATTTTTTCTAAAACCATTCTTGCAACATCAATTGTCATCGGTCTTGGATCATATTGAACAATACCCATTCCAATTGGTTTTGAATGATTATATAATGCTGCTAAAACTTCAGCTTTATCTTTATTTGAAATATCAATAAGATCTGGCTCTACTTCAACACATCCATAGTCATCTTCTTTTTCTTCATCTTTATCTAATTGGAAGAAAGAAGCTCTAAATAATTCGTTAAATTCGTTAGCAAACTCTGGTGGAGTTAATGCTTGAGCAAAACTTGGAAAGTATGTCATCCACATATCTAAATTGCCACTCATTGATAAATAGTTTTGAAACTCTTTTTTGAAAGCCTTAGAATTTTGAAATCCACAATTTTGGTTTTTTATATCATTTATCAAAAATTTTAAATAAACAACTAGTTCTTCAGGAGTTAACCTATTAGGTATAATATATGCTAACATTCTTATAAAGCTATCAAATTCTGGAGCACCCATACCTTCATAGTAAACATCTC
>CANQCQ010000130.1 GCA_947589725.1 uncultured Bacilli bacterium
ACATCCATGAGAACCATTAGTTTTATAAATATCACTTCCATAAGCAGAAGAATCTCTCCAACCATGGAAAAATACTACTTTTCCATTTGAATTATAATGATTATGATATTCAGAATCATGTAATCCTTCTCCATTATGGAAGAACATTACATAATCAACAAAAACATTATATCCAGGACCTTTTAAATATCTATTAGTTTCAATATCCCATATTTCATGTAATCCTTTTGTTGTTGGAGAAGATGGTTTTCCTGTTACAACTGGTGTTGAAACAATTAACTCATTATTTTCATAAAGATAAGCCATTTGATCAGAAATATCCACTATTACAAAAGTATCTTTTAATACCTCAGTATCTTCTTTGTTGACATATCCAATATGGTTATTTAAAGATATTAAATATTGATTATCTAATTCCTTATAAACAGGAGTGGCTTCTAATAATTTTATATCTAAAACTTCTTTATTTAAATCATCATATAGCTTTGAATCTTTTTTAAAATAAATTATTTTTTTTACTTCGTCTTCAATAGTTTTATTTTCATCAACTGTTGAATACTTTTTAGAAATATAAGCATCTTCATTATTATACTTTATTTTATACCATTCATCATTTTCTTCATATACAAAATCAAGTAAATCATTTGTTGATACTTTACCTAAAATATTACTATCAGTAGATGCATTTTCTCTTATATTTACTGTTGTTGTAGGTATTACAACTTTTTTAGTTTTTACAGTTAATCCTAAAATATCTTCGGTCATAGGTAACTGCTCTTTTTCTACTATATTTTCTTTATTAGTTTCAACTATAGCATCATTTTCTTGTTCTTTATTATTTTCTTGTTCTGTATCATTTTCATCATTACTAATAATCATTGTATTAAGATTACTAATACTTTCATTATTTTTATCTTTTAATTTATATGTTACAAATGATGCACATAATACTAGTGATCCAGCTGCAACAAGTTTCTTTATTGTTTCTTTATTAAATTTAATTTTCATAGTACCCCCAAATTACGCTTACATATTTTACTAAAAATAAGACGATTTGTCAATTTAGGGTATATTATTTAATTTCAATTCCAATAGGACAGTGGTCAGAACCAAGTACATCTGAATATATTGTTGTTTCAACGACATTATTTATAAATTCTTTATCTACAATAAAATAATCTATTCTCCAACCTATATCTTTACTTCTAGAATTATGCATATAACTCCACCATGTATATTTAACTTCATCTTTATTAAAATACCTATATGTATCAATAAAACCAGCATTTAATAATTCAGTCATTTTATTTCTTTCTTGATCAGTAAAACCTGCTGAGAAATGATTTGTTTTAGGATTTTTTATATCAATTTCTTCATGAGCAACATTTAAATCTCCACAGTATATAACATGCTTTTTTTGTTTTAATTCTAATAGATAGTTTCTTATTAAGTCTTCAAACTTCATTCTAGAATCAAGTCTTTCTAATTCTTTTTTTGAATTTGGGACATAGCAATTTACTAAATAAAAATCATCAAATTCTAAAGTAATTGTTCGACCTTCTTTATCATACTCTTCTATACCTATTCCATATTTAACACTCATGGGCTTAATTTTAGAATAAATTAAAGTTCCTGAATATCCTTTCTTTTCAGCGGAATATAAAAATTCTTTATAACCAAACGGATGAAACATATTTTCTTCTTCTGTTATTTTTGCTTCTTGAAAACAATAAATATCTGCTTTAGAAGATGCAACAAATCTATCTAAACCTTTATTTAGGCAAGCTCTAAGTCCTGCAACATTCCATGATATTATTTTCATATTAATCACCTTCGTGTTTATTATAACATAAATAATTTATTGAAATTATTAGTAATTGTAAGACAGAAATAACATTTCATTATAATTGACAGTGTTTTTTTTAAGATTTAAAATGAGAATAGGAGGATAATTATGAAATTAGATATATTTACTGAAGAACAGTCTAATTATTTTATAGATAATTATGAAAAATTAAGACAATTGAGTTCAAAAAAGGAAAAAATTAATCAATCAAATGAAAATAGTGATTATAAAAGTAGAAATATTCGTTTAATAATGGAGCAAGAGAAAAATTTAAAAGAAAGATTAGAGCCTTTTGTTGCTAGAGACAAAGAATATGAACAAAGAGTAGAAAAAGTCTATCAAGCTCATGGTCTTAGTAAAGAGGAGTTTCCTGATGAAATGACATTAGCAGATATTGTTAAATTACAAAAAGAGATGAAGGAAGAATCTAGTGAATATACTTATGATTTACAAAGAAAAAGAAATAAAGATCTTGAAGCTATGTTTAAAGATAATGATAAGACTCAAGACTTAAGTGAATTAAATGCTATGTTTAATGATACAGACTCTAAAGAGGAGAAAAATGAATTTAAAAAACAATTTAAGTAATATAAACGATTTAGTATATGTTCTAAACTCTGGAGGAATTGCTGTAATTCCAACTGATACTGTATATGGAATTGTTTGTGATGCTCTAAACTATGAAGCTGTTTCTAAGATTTATACTTTGAAAAAAAGAAACCCTAATAAACCAATGATTATATTAGTATCTAATATAGAAATGGTAAAAAGATATGCTTATATTAATAGTTATTTAGAAGAAGATATTATAAAGAATAATACTCCAGGACCTTTGACTATTATTTTAAAAAAGAAGGATACAATTTCTAATATAGTAACTTCTAATAAAGATGAAGTTGCTGTTAGAATACCGGATGATTTATTTTTACAGAAATTAATTACTAAATTAGATAAACCTATAGTTGCAACTAGTGCTAATATAGCAGGAAGTAATACTATTACGAAAATTAATGAATTAGATAATTCTATAAAAGATAATGTTGATTATTTAATTGATTGTGGATATTGCAATCGTGAAGCATCTACTATTATTAAGATAGTTGATGAGAAAATATTCTTTATTAGAAAAGGAAGTATTGCAAATAATATAATTAGTAAATATAGTGATAAGATTATTTAAAAAGAAAAAGAACTGTGGTAAATTCACAATTCTTTTTTTATCTATTATTCCATCTACTTGGAAAATTAACATACCTTGTTGGATTAATTGTACTGAATACGTATACTCCATAATAATCAGGACATCCTCCACCTTTAGATTTCCAATCACACGTAGTTAATTCTAAATGTAAATGTGGTC
>CANQCQ010000131.1 GCA_947589725.1 uncultured Bacilli bacterium
ATATGTAGTATTTGACTCTGTTCTATAAGATTTTGTAATTTCACTAGATTTAGTTGCTTTACTATGAGCCTTAGTTTTAGTTGATTCATCAACTGTATTGCCAAAGCAATCTACCTGCTTATTAACAGTATTATAGAATAAATCTAATTCCATTAAATTTCTATGAGCATCATCAATTACATAAATTCCTTTTTCAGTTAATTCTTTGATTTTAGCATCTCTAAAGTCAGTATATAATGGTTCATCTTTATTAGTTTCACTAGATAAAGTTATTTGTTCAACTCTTTCAAATTCTGATAAAGCTATATTACATAAACCAGTATCATTTAAAAAGGCTATTTCATCATCTGTTAAAGTAAAGTCAAAATCTAAGTTTTGGAATATCATCTCAGCTGCTGAAATAATTGGTGTTACAGCTAACTTATATGATGGTATTTCATAAATAGAATCTGCATGAGAAATTCCTTCTTCTCTTAAGTTATTAGTAATTGGAAAATCTTTTCTAAATTCTGCATAGAATTTTTTTACTAATTCAAGTTTATCATTTCCTTCTGCTTCTTTTGCTTGTAGAAACATTTCATTGTATTTTTTAACAAATTCTTGACCTTCTACTGAAGTAACATACTTATATGAGTCAACTTGATGTTCTCTAGTTTCTAGTACATAAGCACCCATTAATTGTAAAGTTGCGTTTTTATAGTTTGCATAAAATTTATCAGAATCAACTTCATAACCATTAAAAATTGCTTTAATATCTTCTTTACTATAATTATTATAAGCAACTTGTAAAGCCATCATTTCATCCCAAGATAAAGAGGCTCTAATATCTTTTCCATCTTCAAGAAATGCATCTGCAAATGTTCCATTAAAGTAATCTAAATTATCAGAGACAAGTTTCATTGCATCATATTGAGCTTTATTTGAAGTCTTTTCTAATAATTTTTCAAATTCTGAAATAGCAACATCTGTATCATTAACTGTGTCTACATGAGAATAAGATATATTACTATTATTCATCTTACCAGATAATGATTTTCTATTAGCAAAAGAATAAACTCCAAATCCTAAAGCAATTGCTAAAGATGCTGCTGTAATTTTTGTAGCTAATCTTGCATTTTTTATTCTTGTTTTAGCACGTTGAATTGCTTTTTCAAAATTACTAGGTTCATCAAACTCCATAGCATGTTTGCCTTTTACTTTAGAAGACTTTTCATTCTTTTTATTATTATTCTCAATAGTTTGTTTAACATCATCTTCAGTTAAGTCATGAGGATATATAAAACTATTAAATCTATTTTTAAAGTTTTCAAAAGACATAGTCATGAAACGACTATTATCAGCATTTTTATAATTTTCTAATTGATAAGAATTCTTTATATTTTCTTCTTTAGCTATTGCTAGTACCGCTTTATAACCTTCTTCTTTTGATACTTCTTTGGAAGAACCATCTTTATAGAAGATATGAGCTTTTATTACTTTTTTAAAAGATTCATATGTATCATAAAAAATTACTTTTCCTATATTATTTTCCATTCCCTTTTCCTCCTATTAAGCTGCTCTTTTCTTACCTGTATAAGTCCATCCATCATTTAATAATGATTTATCATCAAAATATGACCATGTTGTTTTCTTAGAACCTTTTTTAGTTATAGTTCTTTCTTTAGTACTCTTATAACAAACAGTTCCATATAATGGTTCTTGACGAGTAGCTATTTCATTTACATAAATAGTACTGTAGATAGGTACTGTCTTAGTTACATATGCACCACAACTAGCAGTAACTGTAATTGTACTTTGAGATGTAACTGTTGTTGTTGATGAAGATGTTGTCTCTCCTGGAGTAACTACTTTAACTATTGATGAATTAGCACCACCATTAAGTTCATATACATCATAGTAATAATTAGGTGTTGTTTCACATACTTCTGAACATCTACTATAATCTGCTCCAGCAAATACATAATGTGTTGTTGCTGTATCACTTGGTGGATTAGCAAATGAAGATCTACCTTTGTATGTCCAGCTACAACTTGATGCACCACATACATTTGATCTTGTTTGATAAGAAACATTATTAATTGTTTCATAAGTTGTTGTAGTAGTTGTAGCATAAGTTGTATTATTAACGATAACATAGTTGTAATTAGAACAAGCTTTTACATAATATTGTCCAGTTTGTTTTGAAATAGCTCTAGTTTTAGTATATTTCATAGTATGTGTACCGACGTTTTCTTTTCTTGATGTCAATTGAAGCTTCTTCAAACATGTACTATCAGAATCTTTACAATTAATTTCTTTAGTATCGCAATCTGTCTTAGACCAAGAACTCCAATCTGACCATTTAGAAAACTTAGTATCAACTGTTTTCTGATATTCATATTCATAAGCAGGTTTTGAACTACTTGAACTAGAAGAACTACTAGAACTTGAACTAGAAGAACTACTAGAGCTTGAGCTACTTGATGAACTACTAGAAGAACTATTATTAGGAGTTACTGATACAACTTTATTATTTGTTGCTAATTGTTTTGTTGCTTTAACAGAAACATTAGAATAGTCTTTTTCACATACATCCTTTTTACAATATGTGTAGCAACCTAAATGAACAAGAATATAATCCTCTTTTTCACTATCTTTTAAATTAACTTTTAAAATAAATTCTTCATCTACTTTAGTTATCTTTACATAACTCTTATTAACATCACAAGCTTTATTATTCTTATCCACTAATGGAGTAATAATTTTTTCACCTATCATATCAGCAAGAGTCATTTTTTTGATTCTCCTACTTCTTTAGGTAATCTTTCATCTGTATAATAGGATATTGCAGCTTCCTTCATTTTATCCAAATTATCTTGAAAAATTTGAGAAGTAAGAGCAGATAATGCTTTATTATTTTGACTATTAGCACTATTTTTTGAATTATCTTCCTTAACTATAGTAGTTGGAGAAATAAATTTAGGTAATAACCAAATAAGTAAAAAAACAAATATTAAGATTAAAATAAGTTTTAATAAGAAATCTCTTAAAGGAAATCCCTTATGTTCAAATTCTTCTGAATACATTTTTAATTCCCCCTATAAACATAGATGTTTCCTATAATAACACATAAAAAGACGAAAGTCAAACTATTTTCTTCAGTTTGACAATCGTCTGACCAGCATTAAAATTATC
>CANQCQ010000132.1 GCA_947589725.1 uncultured Bacilli bacterium
ATTATGTAATGAAATAATACAATTTATTAACAGTAATTGCCGTCGCTACACTTTTAGTTGCAGTCGTTGGTGCTACTTTCGCTTATTTCACCGCTACCACAGACCTTAATAATGGTCAAGGACAATCAATTAGCGATGTTAAAACTGCTGATGTAGGTACTCAAAAATTAGAGATGTCTGCATTAACTACAAGTGGAAGTAATTTAAGTTATCCAGGTGGTGTTGCTGTTGTTGGTGCTGATGTTAAAGCAACTGTTACAGGAGATAACACTTATGACATGACTTTTAAGATAACTGCTACAATTAATACAGAGGAGTGGTCTGGTAGTCAATCTAAATTTAACTGGAAACTTTATGAAACTTCTAGTACTGTAGAAGGACCTTTAGTTACTGGTTGCGCATTAGATGATACTATGTTAGGTCAAGGACAATATTCTTATAAAGACTCATGTAAAGTTTCAGAGTCTGTTACAGGTACTGAAGATGCATATTTAGTTACTCAAGGATCTGAAGTTAGTGCTGGTAGTTCTGAAACAATAACAATTACTCATGACGATTTAAAATTTGAAGGTGTCAATAAAAATACTACAGAACCTGATAATACTAAGCACTATTATTTAGTTGTTGAATATCCTGAATCAAATGAATCACAAAATACAGATGTTGCAAAAGCTATAACTATTAGTATTGATGGATTAACTGAAGGAAAAGCAACATTAAAAAGCTAATACTATTGAAAACCTAAAACTATCGAAAGATAGTTTTTTAAAACACATTTAAAAAATGTGTTTTTGTCTTTTTATTAATGTTATAAAATAACATAATTTGTAATTTAAATTTACTTGACGTTAATTTACTTAATATATATACTAAGTGAATAAAAATTTTAAAAAGAAAAAATCAGTTTTGTTTTTAAAATTTTTATTCACTAAATATTATTATTTTCCTCAAATTCCCCCCTTTTGATTTTTTTGTTAAAACTATTGAAAACAAAAAAACTATCTTTCGATAGTTTTAGGTTTTCAATAGTTAATTAGTCAGTTTTCTCAGTAGTTGATGTAACATCAATATCACTAATTTCTAACTTAATTTGTTTTTTCATATCTTCATTTTGATCTTGATCATATTGAGTATACTCAACTACTAAATAATAATATACATTAGAGTCAGCAGTTGATACATCAACAGTATCACTATAAGTAATCTCAGCTTTTGTTCCTTCAGTTAACTCTAAACTATCGCCAGGACTAACAGTTTGTTCTCCGCCTTCTGGATTAATAGCTCCAGATTTAACTAAAGCTTGACCTTGAAAAGAACTATGTTCACTACATTCTTGTGAATATTCTACATTATGAGTACCGGGATCTTCTTCAGTTTTAACTGCGTTACAACTAACAATTTGATCACTATCTACCTTTGATGTAACTTTGTATAATCTCCATTTTACTGGGAATTTGAAAGCAGTTTCTTCTAACCCTGTATCACCATCAAGTAATGTTACGGTAGCTTTTACTGTATAATTAATAGTATAAGTTTTGTTAGCTGTGTTATTATCAACTTTAGCTGTAAATCCAGCTCCAACTCCGTTATGTGTACCTGGATACACTACATTTTTAGTACCTGTAATCATTTCTTTAGTAAATGAAATCTCAGGTAATTCGGCTGTTTTTACTTGTCCTTCACTTGTGGCACTTCCATTTATATCATTAGTAGCGGTGAAATAAGCGAAAGTAGCACCAACGACTGCAACTAAAAGTGTAGCGACGGCAATTACTGTTATATAATGATGTACCTAATAGACTAATTAAAAAGGAAAATATATTATTCCTTTTTAATTAGTCTATTAGTATATGTATTACTTATTTGCATGTCAATCTTTTTTTGCTCAAGTGCTTAAAAATTGCTAGATTAACATTTTATATAGAACTTATGTATTGATAAATTAAAGTTTACGTCATGAAAACTATGTTATATTGGCATTATGAAAAATTTAATTTAAAACTTAAATTAGTAAAAAATATTGCTTGTTTGTGTTTTAATAAAAGTATATTTTTCATAATTAATTATTAAATATTTTAGCCTAGGATCTACAAAAATATTTATCAAAAAGTTTGCATAATGTAAAAAAATGATTTAATTTTGAATTTTGTTTAAAAAATTTTTATAAATGGAAAATTAATTTAGAAATTTAAATTGAATATTTTAAAGTTTTACTTTTTAAATTCAATTTTAAAATAACCTTTTTATGTAAAGAAGATTTTATAAAATTAGATTTCAAGATCAAAGTACTAATAAATATATAATAAGATTTTTAAAAAATATTAATAAATTTTAAAAATTATAAGTATATCAAAAATGTGAATATTTAGAAATAAATATTTGATTTATTGCAAAATTATATGTAGGATATATTCACAATATGTAAAAAATTGAAGCATTTAAATTAAAAATTAAAAAATTTATATTTTAGCTAATATATAAATAGTTGATAAATAATTATTTATTAACAGTAAATATAATAAAATGAGTTTTAATATATAGTTTATAATGTTTTCAATATGTTTAATCAAGTAGTAAAAATTTTAAAAAATGATTTTTATTAGTAAAATTAATTTTTAAGTAAAAAAAAAATTGGCAAAAAAAAACTATCGAATGATAGTTTTTAAGCACCTGCTTTTCTAACTACTGCACTTGGAGATCCGTCAGTAACTTTTAACGTAACATTAATTGACTTTTGTTCATTTCCTTCATTTTGAGTATTATTCTCATTTGGATATTGAACAACTAAGTAATAATATTTTGTAGTAGTAGTCTTAGAATCTAATGTCCTTCCTTTTAATGGATTTGTAGTTGTACCTTCTGGATTATATAAGTTACCTTCTAATTCTGATGCATTAGATACAGAACCTTCCTTAGTTCCAGATTGAACATTTCCATCTGAAGCAGTTATTTTACCAGTTTCTTGTCCACTTGATAATTTACCATAAGCAATCATAGTTGAATTAGATAAAGCTGTAGTTTGCGATACATCTAGTGTACAACCACTTGTAGTAGTACTTTCTCCGTCGTCATTATACCAATAATGAGTTTTGCCTGGTTCAGTTGTACTGTCTTCAACTAATTGACATTTAGGATCTAATTTAGTTTCTAAAGAGTTGTCTTCGACCATATAT
>CANQCQ010000133.1 GCA_947589725.1 uncultured Bacilli bacterium
GAAATTTATGAAAGAAGGAAAAGTTTCTTCTTATAAAAAAGTACCTATGTTAATACCTGATAATAAATTAACTGAAGAGAATTTTTCTCAATTTTATGATAATATAAATTATAATAGTGATGATGTTATTTCAACTAATTTTGATCATATAAATAGTGCTAGAGTTGATGGCTTATTTTATGTTCCTTTGTATTTAATTGGCTTTAAAGATGAACTAACTTTATTGCTGAAAGAATATGGAAAGAAGTTAACTCCTGTCTATATTTATGATAATATAAAAAATGTATTTAAAGAAAAATGTCTTATTACTTTTAATGATAATTGCAAATATTTATATGAAGTTGCTTTAAAAATAAATAGCTTTTATGATGATGCAGATATCAATAGATTTATAAAAAATATCGATGGTATAGTAGAAAATACTTCATTTTTTGATAATAATTTTGATAATATAAGATATGTAAAAATACCTAGTAATTTAGAATTTGAAAAATATAATATTGATAAAAATTTATTATGTGATGATAGTCATAAATATGCTCAAGTATTTGATTCAATAAATGGAATAATTTTTTACTTTGATCCTATAGAAACAGAGGAAGAAGAAGACTATTCTGATGAAGAAGTTTTACAGGAAGAAGAAACAGAAGATGATTACACTGATGAAGAGGTTAAAAATGAAAAAATAGAAGAAAATGACGATGAAGAAGAGAGCCTTGATGAGCAATTAGAATTATTGGATAAGAAAATAATGGAAATAGAGGAGAAATTAAATGATATCGGTAGTAAAAGGAATTTTTAATTTAATAGTTTTTTTACTTTCATTTGGCTTTAAAATAATAGTTGTGTTATTAAAGTTTTGTTTAAGTTTAGCTATGACTCTTATTAAATATTTATCTATATTTATTCTAAAAGCAATTAAATTTATATTAATTAATAGTTACTTTATCTGTACTAATTATTTATATAAACTAAATATTACTTCTATAATAAGTTGGATTATTATAATAGTAGGTTTAGCTATTGCTATTAAAAAAATAGATGATTTAGAAGACTTAAATATTTTAGATATAATATTCTTAGTAGTTGGATTTATTACAATTGGCTCTTTATTACCAACAATCTTACCATCATCTTTAGCTCTTCATTATTACATACAATCAGACTCATATATACTATTGTTAATATTATCAGTAATATCTTTAATTAGTACATTTTTATGTTTGGGTGTATTTCTATCTAATGAAAATAAAAACAATGTGTTACCTTATTTATTAAATTATTTTGTCGCAACTTTTATGTTATCAATATTATTTCCTACCAATAAAATATTTAATGTTATAAGTGTAATGTTAATGATTATGAGTTTGTGTTTTATGTTTTTTGAATATAATAAAAAAACTCTAAACTTTAAAATATTGGATTTTATACTAGTCTGTATTATTTCAATTCTTTATTATTTCAAGAGTAATTTTATATTTTTAGCATTATTCTTATTAATAATATTAAATTATTTTATGACAATTTTAGATACTGATAGAGATAAGAAAAATGAATTTGCTAGTAGACATAAAATAGATATTATAATTAACTTTGTACTTGTATTAATCCAATTACATATATGTAACATGTTTATATTAAATAAAGATATATTTTCGATAAGTTTTGATGAAATTGTCTTTATAGCTATAATTTGTGCTAGCTTTGTTAAAACAATTAAGTTTAAAATTAAAATAAAGCTAATAAATATATTACCTCCTGAAGGTATGTTAAATGCTAAAAAAATACCACCTAAAAAATATTTATCTTTGCGAGATACTGCTTTTATAGCTGAAAGCAATATTTATGATATTAATACGGAAATAGTTGGAGCTTTTTTGATAAATAATTTGTATTATTGTAAAAGCAATGAAGAAATTGATTTTGATTATGGAAATGTTGATAAAATAAAAAATAATGATATTAAAAACATTATAGCTTATCGAAATAATTTCTTTGAGGTCATTACTCAAGATAATCAAAAAATATTATTTAAAACTGCTTTTCCAAGTAATGTAAATACGGATAAGTTGATTAAATGTGATTTTAACTATTCAGATGATTATACGATTAATAGTTTATTATTTAAATAGTTTATAAAATAAAAGAAATAATTTAATGGGTGATAAATATGAAAAAGAAAAAATTAAATAAAAAAAATTTATTAATTATATTAAGTATTATACTTGTTTTTATAATAGTAATATTTGGTGGAATATTTATTTATGGAACAATTAATGGAGTTCAATCTAAATTAAAGATTAAATTAATAGGTAATACTACTACTTCTGTTGAAGTTTTTAAAAAATATAAAGAATTAGGTAGTAGTGCATCTTATGGAAAAGAGAATTTATCTAAAGATGTAAAGATAACTGGCAAAGTTAATACTGATAAAGTTGGAGTTTATAAAGTTAGTTATACTGTTAAATATAAAAAAATAAAAAAGACTATTACAAGAAATGTAAAAGTTGTAGATAAAACTGCTCCTGAGATTAATTTAGATGGTGGTGATATATCTATTATTGTTGGTAATGATTATAATGAACCTGGATATTCTGCGAATGATAATTATGATGGAGATTTAACAGAAAAAGTAAAGATAACAAATAATATTAATAAAGATGCAGTTGGAGAATATCAAGTTACTTATGAAGTAGCTGATTCTAGTAAAAATAAAAATACAAAGACAAGAAAAGTAAATGTTATTGAAAAACAATATTCTTCTTCAGAACAAGGAATTGCTGTTTTAAATTATCATTTCTTTTATGATAAAAGTAAAGGTGAAACTTGTAATGAAAGTATTTGTGAAGAAATATCTCAATTTAAATCTCATTTGAAATGGTTAACAGACAATGGATATAAGACATTAACAATGAAAGAATTTAGAGATTGGATGTATGGTTATACTGAATTACCTCAAAAGTCTGTTTTAATTACTATTGATGATGGAGCAATGGGTACAGGAAAACAAAATGGATATACTTTAGTTCCAGCTTTGGAAGAGTATAAAGCTCATGCTACTTTGTTTTTAATTACAGGATGGTGGGATATTAGTAATTATCGAGGATCTGATTATTTAGAGATTGAATCACATACAAATGATATGCATAATGA
>CANQCQ010000134.1 GCA_947589725.1 uncultured Bacilli bacterium
CTTTATAGCTTTTACCTTCCCTGGAGTTCTTCCTAACATTTCATTTGCTTCTTTTCCTACAGCAATTACTCTATTTGTATTTGCTTCTATCGCAACAATACTTGGTTCATCTAGTACTATACCTTTTCCTTTAATATAAATTAGGACGTTTGCTGTTCCTAAGTCAATACCTATATCTTTTGATATCATTTCGTCACATCCTTTTTTTCCATAATTATTTTAACATAATTTTATTTATTTATAATACTATAATATGATTATTTATTGAATTATATAAAAAAAGAGTAGATTTACTCTTCTTTAGATGGAACACTTAGATCTTTATCTAGGTATTTTGTTGGATTAACCATTTGATTATTTATGTATAGTTCAAAATGAAGATGGTTCCCTAAATCAGCATCAATCTTATTTGTACCACTTTTACCAATTACTTGTCCTTGATTAACTGTATCTCCTTTTTTTACATCAACATTAGATAGGCTTTGATAAACAGATACATATCCATTACTATGCTCAATTTTTACAACATTACCTAATGTCTCATCATTAGTTACAGCAATAACTTCTCCATCTAAAACTGATATTACATCAAATACATCTTCACAAACAAAATCTACTCCTGAGTTTTGCATATAAGTATCTTCGTATTTTGTTATTGATTTAGTTTGATCTTCTTCACTACCTTTATAATCATAAAATGTTTTTCCTATTTTTACTTTTTCGTATGAATATGGGTTAATGATTTTATCAGTTTCATTAATTACTTGTTTTCTATTGCCTAAAATTATATCTGTTACATAATTAATTGGATAATCAAGAGACTCTGTCGTTTGCATAAAAAATGCAGTTATAGTTAAGCCAAATACTAGAATAAATGATAGCATAGGTACTACATAAGATCTTAGTTTTAATTTTTCCATTCTTTTCACCTCTAATATAATTCTTTCCAAAAAGAAAAGATTTATACAAATCTTATAAAAATTTTATAGATGTGTATAAATCCATTATGAAATTTGTTACTAAATATATTAAAGATACACCTAAGAAAAAGTAAAATAACTTAGCTTGTGTAATTCTATTCTTTTTAAATATTGCATTAATGTTAATTGATTCTAATGACCAAATAACTAGAAAAGAAACTAGTATATATAAAAATAATTTTCCGTGCATTACTTATTTTCTAACTCCTTTATTTTTTCTATTCTTCTTTTATGTTTTTCTAAATTACTAAATTCAGTAGTAACAAATGTTTTTACTATTTTTAAAGCTTCTTCAAATGGTATTTTTTCTCCTAGTGCTACTATATTAGAATCATTGTCTTCTCTTGTATATTTTGCTTCTTCTTCATTTGATACTTTCGCACAACGTATTCCTTTTACTTTGTTGCAAGCTATACTAATTCCTATTCCTGATCCACAAATAGCTACTCCATAATCTACTTTTTTATTCACAACATTTGTGGATAAAATATATGCGTAATCAGGATAATCCACAGATTCTGTGGAAAATGTACCATAATCTGTAACATCATAACCTAACAATGTAAGTTGTTCTTTTAAGTAAGTTTTTAATTCAAAACCTCTATGATCATTTGCAATTCCAATTTTCATATGTTCCCTCTTTTCTAAATCAATTATAAATTAAATTTAATTATAATTCTATATTTATGCAAAATAAAAACTGCAATTATGCAGCTTCTTTTGAATCAAATCCATATTTTTTATTAAATTTATCTACACGTCCTGCACGAGATGCTCTAGCTTGCTTTCCTGTATAAAAAGGATGACATTTAGAACATACTTCAACTTGCATTTCTGGTTTTAAAGATTTAACTGTAAATGTTTCTCCACATGCGCAAGTTACAACGCAGTCTACAGTTTCTGGATGAATTCCCTTTTTCATTTCTATCTCTCCTTCCGCCATGACATAAGTCATAGTAATAAACGCGTTATTAATATACCACTTATTTTAGTATATTTCAAGGTTTTTTAAAAAGTTTTGCGTACTAAACTTTTTATTACGGTCTTTTCTTTTTTCTCCTTATCACCAATGACTTAGATTTTATATCCATTTCTTTATTAGTTATGGCTTTATACACTTTTTTGTGAATTTCGTAGACTTCATTTTCACTTATTGTTTGATATTTAGTGTTTATTATACTTTTAGCTGTACAAACTTTCATTATGCTACTCCTTATCAATTAGTAATCGTATTGTATCATAATTGTATTAATTATGAGAACTTCTATATTCTTTATATATTTTATTAGCTATTATTTTGTGTCCTTCTTTATTATAATAATTGCTATTAGGATTTAAAAATATATTATTTTTATTTTCTAATTCCGAAGCTGATATATAGACAATCCTATCGTTAGTTGCTAAAAAATTATTAAATCTTCTAATTGCCATCGATAAGTAGTAGGACTCTAAATTATTGTTTGGATATCCGATAACATATATATCATATTTATAATATTTTTTTAGTACATTTATTAAATGATTAAAATTAATTTCAACGTTTTCAATTTCTTCATTCATTTTTTGATAGTCTAAATTATCTAAAACTGCAAATGCATATTTAAAATCATTTATTCCTATCGATAAAGTCAATAAATCAGCCTCTTGCAGGCACTCTTTTAGTGACATTTTATGAGTTTTTAATACATTTTCTTCACTATTAGAAATATAATTAATTAATTTACTTATAGTCATATCATTTTCTGAATATTCATTAATATAATTTTTCAAATAGTTATTTTTTTCTAAATTATCTTTTAAATAATCACTATATCCATAATCATTTATTCCATATGAGTCTTTACCCTTAGCATAACCATCTCCTAAAGATAAATATGTTATATTATTTTTGTTGTTATTGTTAAATATTAAAAAGGTTAATACTAAGGTTAGTATTAATAAAAATTGCATTTTAGGACTAACAAGTTTTTTCATTTTGCCTCCATAAAAAAAGAAATATAGTTTATATATTATATTTCTTTTAATTTTATTTTAGCACCTACATCAGTTAGTTTTTCTATTATTTGTTCATATCCTCTTAATAT
>CANQCQ010000135.1 GCA_947589725.1 uncultured Bacilli bacterium
CTTAAATAATCAAAACCCATTTCATTATTTGTTGAGTATAAGATATCACAGTTATATGCTTCTTGCTTTTCTTTTGGAGATAGTTCACGACCATTTACTCCAACAGTTAAGCCTAAAAATTTATGAATTCCACCCATCCATTCTGCATCACGATTGGCTAAGTATTCATTGACTGTAATGATATGTACTCCTTCTCCAGATAAAGCATTCAAAT
Source organism: uncultured Bacilli bacterium (assembly GCA_947589725.1). The sequence goes on from CANQCQ010000135.1 coordinate 215, forward strand.
AAGCTGGTAAAACAGATGTTAATGTCTTACCTTCTCCTGTTTTCATCTCGGCAATGTTACCAAAATGAATGGCTAAACCACCTAAAATTTGTACATAATAGTGTTTCTCTCCAATTACACGAAATGATGCTTCTCTTGCCGTTGCAAAAGCTTCAACTAAAATATCATCTAAAGTTTCACCATTTCTTAGTCTTTCTTTAAATTCTTCAGTTTTATTTTGTAATTCAGTATCAGTTAACTTAGAATATTCTTCATCTAAATCCATTATTTTGTTAGCTAATACTTCAAATCTTTTTAATTCTTTATATTCGTGATCAAACAATTTTTTTAAAAATTGCATGTACTCATCTCCTTTATTCAATTATTTTACCAAAAAAAGTAATATAAATAAAGATAATATTTGTATATTAACTTATTATAAAAAGACATAATTTATTCCAATATTAAGTCATTAGAATAAATATCAATCAAAAAGAGAAAATCACCTTTTCCCTTTTGTCTTTTCTATTAACTATGTACTTGTTTTTATTCTGATTCAATAATACCATAATTTCCATCATTTCTTTTATAAATAACGGTTGGTTTATTAGTCTCACTATCTTTATACATGTAGAATTGATGTCCTAGCAATTCCATTTGAAGAATAGCTTCTTCTTCATCCATTGGTTTAACTTCTACTTTTTTTCTTTTAACAACTTTATATTCTTCTTGTTCTTCTGGTTCTCCTATTTCTTCTATAGCAAAACCATAATTATTTTTTACTTGTTTATTAGCTATTCTTGTTTTATTTTTTCTAATTTGTCTTTCTAATTTATCTATTGCTTTATCAACAGCGGCATAGAAATCTTGCTGAGAATCTTCTGTCCTTAAAATTACTGATTTTAATGGTATGGTGATTTCAACACGTTGTGTATAATTATTTACTTTTACTATGACATTGGCACGAATATTATTTCCTGCTTCTAAATATTTGTCTAACTTACTTAGCTTTTCTTCAATATACTCCTTCATAGATGAAGTAATTTTTAATTTGTCCCCATGAATTATTAATTCCATACAATCTCCTCCTTACAATTTAATTATATCAAACTAGGGTAAAAAAAGAAAAGATGTTTAAATATCTTTTCTTTTATGAGTTTTTGTATTTAACTTAGTCTTATCTGTTATTATACTGGTATGTAAGACAAACCATATTACTAAGAAAAATAATACTACGTATATTATTTGTCCTATTTTTTGATCTATTATTGTATAAAATAATGATGCACAAGCAAATAATATATTGATACCATAAATTATTAAAACTGTATTACGATGGGAAAAATTCATTCCTAATAATTGATGATGTAGATGTTGTCTGTCTGCTTGAAAAGGAGGTTGCCCTTTTAATAGTCTTCTAATTATGGCACATAAGGTGTCTAATATTGGAATAGCAATTATAGTTAAAGGTACAAAAAATCCAATCAATGCAGGACCTTTAAATTCCAATAGAGTAATTATTGAAATTATAAATCCCATAAATGTTGCACAGTCTCCTGCAAAGATACTAGCTGGATAAAAGTTATGAACTAAAAAACCTAAAGTTGAACCTAGCATAATTAAGCATAGTATTAAAACTAAACTTCCATATCTTCCTTGATAAAAGCAAAGAATAGCAATAGTAATGTAGAAAATACTGCATATTCCTCCACTTAAACCATCCATACCATCAATCAAATTAATAATATTAGTACAAGCTATAATAAACAATATAGTTAAAGGATATGATAATAATCCAAAATTTATTTGATATCCAAATGCAGAAATATTATTTAATAAAATTCCCCCATAAAAAACTATGACACAAGCAGCAATTATATGTCCTATCAATTTATAAGTTGCCTTTATCGGATTAATGTCATCAATTATTCCAGTTAAAATGATAATAAAGCTTCCTATCAAAATTGAATTCATTCTTACACTTTGTTCTCCAAAGAGCATATATCCTAATAGAAAGGCAAGAAATATTCCGACAGCTCCCAATTTAGGTGTTACTTTATCGTGAATATGTCTTTTATCTTCGGCATCTGTTGGCTCATCTATTGCATTAACATGAAATGCAATTTTTTTTATAAAAATCATTATTACTGCTGAAAAAAGGCAAGTAATTAAAACAATTTTTGCCGCATTTATTAATTGCCATTGCATATAATCACTTCTTTCAATACCAATTATAACAAAACAATTAATATAATTAAAGATATTTATATTTCATTTTCTTCTAAAGATTTAACATCTTCAAGTAATATACCAGTTCCTTCTACAACACAAGTAAGTGGTGATTCAGCTGTAAGTACTGGTACTTTAAGAGATTCTTCTAAAATTTCAGATAATCCCTTAAGTAAGGCACCGCCACCTGTCAAAACAATTCCTTTATCTACAATATCACCGGATAGTTCAGGTGGTGCTTCTTCTAAAACACTTGTAGTTGCTTTAATAATTTTACTTATGCTCTCATCTAATGCTTCTTTTATTTCTGGTTGAGTTATTTCAATAGTATCTGGTAAACCAGTTAATAGATTTCTACCTTTAATTTCAATTTTTTGTTTTTTATCTGGATTACTAATATTTGCAAAATTTATTTTTATATCTTCTGCTGTTAAATCTCCAATTAATAAGTGATATTTGTTTTTGATGTATTTGATTATTTCTTTATCAAATTCATTACCAGCTACTCTAATAGATTGTGATGTTACTATATCGTTTAGTGATAAAATAGCAATATCAGTAGTTCCTCCACCTATATCTAATA
>CANQCQ010000136.1 GCA_947589725.1 uncultured Bacilli bacterium
CAACATCAGCTGATGCATTTCCTTGAGTAACATGAGCCCAGTCTATAATAGACAATTCTCCATTTTTTTGAACAATAACATTACTAGGATTAAAATCTCCATGACATACTTTATTATGATTCTTCATTCCTTCTAATCTTTGTAGTAATTCATATTTAGTATGGTCATCAATTAAATCAGTCTCTTGTAATTTTCTTTGAAATTTTTCTTTAGTACGAGTTAAAAGAGGAACTCTTTGTTCATGTATACTCATCTGTAAATCAATAAATTTTTCTAAATATTCATCTATTTTATCAGGGGTGTCACGCATTAATTTATCTAGTGGAATGCCTTCCTCATATTCAAATATCAATGCCCATCTATTATCAATCTTAGTAACTTCTAATAGTTTTGGAATATTTAAATTAGTTCCTTCTTCTATTCTTGCTTGATTAAGTGCTTCATTAAATATATCAGACTTTGGATGAGATTCAACATATAGTTTTATTTTTTTATCTTGATCAATAATTACTTGTTTATTTTTTCTTTCGACTAAAACGTTATCTAAATTATATTTCATATAATCTCTCCTCTACCGTAATATGCATTTTTATACATTTCTTTTATTTCACTGATTAATAGATATCTTGGATTAGTTCCAGTACATTGATCATCAAATGCTTTTTCACTCATTTCATCTAGCGTTTTTAAAAAATCATTTTCTTTTATACCATAATCTTTAATAGTATCTTTGATATCAATATCTTTTTTCAATTTATTTATCTTATCAATAAATTTTTCGAATATTTCTTCATCAGTTTTACCATTAATTCCGATAGCTTGGGCAAGAAATATGTATCTTTCTTTAGTTTTTGGATAGTCATATTGAGGGAATGTTCCCATTTTAGTTGGTACATCTTTTGCATTATATCTGATTACTTCTTCGATTAAAACAGCATTGGCTATTCCGTGAGGTAGATGATGATAGGCTCCTAATTTATGTGCCATTGAGTGACAAACTCCAAGAAAAGCATTAGCAAAAGCCATTCCAGCCATAGTTGCAGCATTGGCCATTTTTTCACGAGCAACTACATCAGTACCATCTTGATAAGCTTTTGGTAAATAAGCAAATATATTTTTTAATGCTTCAATAGCTAGGGCATCAGTATAATCTGTTGCCATCATTGACACATATGCCTCTATTGAATGTACTAAAGCATCAAAGCCAGAAGCAGCTGTAAGTGATGGAGGTGCATCCATCATTAAATCAGTATCTACAATTGCCATATTTGGCATTAATTCATAATCTGCTAATGGATACTTATTACCACTTAAGTCATCAGTTATAACAGCAAATGGAGTTACTTCACTTCCTGTACCAGAGGATGTTGGAATGGCGATAAAATAAGCTTTTTGTCCCATTTTAGGGAAATCATAAATTCTTTTTCTAATATCCATAAAACGCATTGCCATATCCATAAAATCAACTTTTGGATGTTCATACAATACCCACATAATTTTAGCAGCATCCATACTAGATCCACCACCTATTGCGATAATGCAATCTGGTTTAAAATCAGCCATCATTTTTGCTCCAAGAGTTGCACTACTTAAAGAAGGATCTGGTTGAACATTAAAAAATGTAGTATGTTCTATTCCTAATTCATTTAATTTTTTAGTAATAGGTTCTGTATAACCATGACTATATAAGAATTCATCTGTTACTATAAAGACGCGACTTTTATTTAAAGGATTTTTTAATTCTTCAAGGGCCATTGGAAGGCAACCCTTTTTTATATATACTTTTTCTGGTGTTCTAAACCACAACATATTTTCTCTCCTCATTGCTACTGTTTTTATATTTAAAAGGTGTTTTATACCAACATTTTCTGATACTGAATTATTACCCCAACTTCCACAACCCAAAGTTAGAGATGGAGTTAAATCAAAATTATATAAATCACCTATTCCTCCTTGTGATGATGGTGAATTTAGGAGTATTCGACAAGTTTTCATCTTATTATAGAATTTTTCTAGTTTTTCTTTTTCACTATACTCATTAATAAATATTGATGAAGTATGTCCAAGACCACCGTTTCTTACTAATTTATCTGCTTTTTCTAAAGCATCAGTAAAATTCTTGGCTTTATATAAACCTAGTACTGGAGATAATTTTTCTTTAGCAAATTCTTCAGATTTTATTTTATCAACTTCTCCAATTAAAATCTTAGTATTAGCTGGGACTTTTATGTCAGCAATTTCTGCTATCGTAGTTGCACTTTTCCCAACAATTTTTGCATTCAATGCTCCATTTATAAACATAGTCTTTCTTAAACTTTGTTGCTCTTTTTCTTTTAAAATGTAACAGCCTCGATATTTAAATTCTTTTATTACTTCATCATAAATATCATCTAAAACTATTACAGCTTGTTCTGATGCACAAATTAATCCATTATCAAATATTTTAGAATGAATGATTGAATTAACTGCTAATTTAATATCGGCAGATGAGTCTATTATTACAGGAGTATTTCCGGCTCCAACTCCTAAAGCTGGTCTACCAGATGAGTAAGCTGACAATACCATTCCAGGACCTCCTGTTGCTAGTATTAAATCTGTATTACCCATCAACATATTAGTAAGTTCTAATGATGGTTCATCTATCCAAGAGATTATATTATCTGGGGCTCCTGCTTTTACTGCTGCTTCTAATATTATTCTAGCAGCTTCAATAGTTGAATTTTTAGCTCTTGGATGTGGGCTCAATATAATTCCATTTCTTGTTTTAAGACAAAGCAAAATTTTAAATATTGCGGTTGACGTTGGATTTGTTGTTGGAATGACTGCCGAAATTACTCCGATTGGTTCGGCTATTTTTATTGTTCCAAGAGATTTATTTTCTTCTAAAACTCCACATGTCTTTGCAAATTTATATTTGTTGTAGATATATTCTGATGCATAATGGTTTTTTATAACTTTATCTTCTAATACTCC
>CANQCQ010000137.1 GCA_947589725.1 uncultured Bacilli bacterium
GCTGTCTTACTTATATTTTTTTGATAAGATCATGTTAAGCATATATAGAGAGGAGATTTGTTATGAATATTATTGACAAAATCAATGAAAAGCAAATTAACCCTAACATTCCTGAATTTCGTGTTGGAGATACTGTTAGAGTTGATGTTAAAATCATTGAAGGTAAAAGAGAACGTATTCAAGCTTTCGAAGGAGTTGTAGTAGCTCGTCGTGGTGGAAGTGTATCTGAAACATTTACAGTTCGTAAAATGTCTAGTGGTGTAGGTGTAGAAAGAACTTTTCCAATTCATTCACCAAAATTAGCTGGTATAACAGTTGTACGTAAAGGTAAAGTTAGACGTGCTAAACTTACATTCCTTAAAGGTATGGTTGGTGGATACCGTATTAAAGAAAGAGGACAAAAATAAGGCTAAAAAGCCTTTTTTTGTGCTATAATGTATGTGGTGATTATGATGGATAAAATTAAACAATTTTTTAAAGAAAATATTGGGTATATATTAGTTATTATTTTAGTTATAGGATTGAAAGTATATGTAGTAAGTCCAATTAAAGTTAATGGAAAATCTATGAATGATACTTTGCTTGATAAAGATATTATGATATTAGATGAATTATCTTATAGATTTAACGATATTGAAAGATTTGATATTGTAGTAGTTAAAGCTGAAGGAGAATATATTATTAAAAGAGTTATTGGACTTCCTTCAGAAACTATTAAGTATGAAAATAATAAATTATATGTAAATGGAGTAGAAGTTGAAGATAATTATTCTAGTGAACCTACAAATGATTTTGAAGTTAAAGTTCCCGCTGGAAAATATTTTGTTTTAGGTGATAATAGAACAAATTCAACAGATAGTAGGGTAATTGGTGCTGTTTCTAAAAATCAAATTAAAGGTAAAACAAGTTTTACAATTTACCCATTCAATAGATTTGGTAAGAAAAATTAAGACGTTAAAGACGCCTTTTAATTTTATTTAAGGGATGAAGTAAATGATTTTAAATGTAAGTGGAAGATGTGACATAGTAGCTTTTTATACAAAATGGTTTATGAATAGATATAATGAGGGATTTGTTGATGTTAGAAATCCTTTTAATCCAAAAATGATTAGTAGGATATATTTTGAAGATGTTGATTTAATATTATTTTGTACAAAGAATCCTCTTCCAATAATTCCTTATTTAAAAAAGATTAAGAAGCCTATTTTATTTCATATAACATTAACTCCATATAATAAAGATATTGAACCTAATGTTATTGATAAAAGTTTAGTTATTGAAGGCATTAAGAAGATATCTAAAATAATAGGTATGGAGAATGTTTATGTTCGCTATGATCCTATTTTTTTAAGTGATAAGTATAATCTTGAATATCATAAATTAGCTTTTTCTAAGATGTGTACTTTACTTGATGGATATGTTGATAAAATAATTGTCTCTTTTATAGATATATATAAGAATGTTAGAAATAATATGAATTCTATAAGAATAAGAGAGTTTAGTGAAGATGATTATCGAGTAATAGGAGAATCATTTAGTGAGTCTGCAAAGTCTCATGGAATGAGTGTTCAAACTTGTTTTGAAAAGAAAACTTTAACTGAATATGGATTTATAAAAGGAGAATGCCTATCTCATCAGTTAGCTTATACTTTAACTGGTAAAAAATATAAAAGTTGGAAAGCTCGAAGAGAAAAATTATGTGATTGTGTAGAAATGGTTGATATTGGAGTTTATAATTCTTGTAGACATTTTTGTAAGTATTGTTATGCTAATTTTTCTGAAGATGAAGTTGAAAAAAATTGTTTAAATCACGATGTGAATTCTTCTTTACTAGTTGGTCAAATAAATAATGAAGATATTATAAAAGTAAGGAAGAAGTAATATTACATTATTGTAAGATTAAAACTTTATTCTAGATGATATACTAGCATTATAAGTGGTGATTTCTTTATGAAAATATTGATTGTTGAAGATGATAAATTACTTGCTTCTAAATTGAAAGATTTATTAGATAAGAATGGTTATTTTGGCATAGTACTTGAAGATTTTCAAAATTCCTTAGAACAAATATTAAATATTCATCCTGATTTAATATTACTTGATATTAATATTCCTAATATGAGTGGTGAAAATCTACTTAAAGAACTTCGTAAAAAGACAAATACTCCAGTAATAATGGTAACAAGTAGGAATTCTTTGGTGGATGAGGCTTTATCAATTACTTATGGAGCAGATGATTATATTACTAAACCATATAATCCAAATATTTTACTATTAAGAATTGGAGCTGTTTTAAAGCGAGTTGAACAACCTAAAGATATAATCAAATATAAAGATATAGATGTTAATATTCAATCAGGAATACTTAAAGGAAAAGGTATTTCTGTTACTCTTACTAAAAATGAAATGATAATATTTAATTATTTACTTATGCATAAAAATACTTTAGTAACAAGAGATACTTTAATGACTAATCTTTGGAATAATAATGAATATATTAATGATAATGCCCTAACTGTAAATATTTCTAGATTAAGAGTAAAATTAAAAGAATTAGGAATAAGTGATGCGATAGAGACTAGGAAAGGAATGGGATATATTTTATCATGAAAATATTTAAGTATTTAAAAGATAAGTTATATGCAGTAATAACAAGTTTTTTTGTTTATTTAATTATATTTCTTTTATTAATAAGTTTTAAAATACAGAAAGAATTAATTATTGTGGTTATGTCTTTATTAATTACTTTATCTTTTATTTTATTTATTTGGGATTATTTAAGAAAAAGAAATTTTTATAATAATCTAATTAAGAATATTAGTTTATTAGATAAAAGTTATTTAGTTCTTGAGACTTTAACATCTCCTGAATTTTATGAAGGTAAATTGTTATACCAAGCATTATATGATATTAATAAGTCAATGAATGAGAATGTAAGACTAATAGAAGAACATTTACAAGATTTTAA
>CANQCQ010000138.1 GCA_947589725.1 uncultured Bacilli bacterium
ATGATTGGAATAAATGGCGTTTTATTCCTGCTGGTAATGGCACTTATTATATATATTCGGCTCTTGAGACGTATTTAGGAACAACAGTTGATAAAGATGACTATTATAATCAATTGCAAGATATGCGTTCTCAATATTTAATGGCTAATACTGAAACTGGTAATTCATCATTTAAAAATAGATTACAAAGATTTAGAATTATACCAGTAAATTCTTAAAAATTTAGTGGCTACTTTTAAAAATTTAGTTGCCACTTTTTTTAATCAAATTTATTAGCACAATTTGTTGACAAGTGCTAAAATTAGTTTTACAATATAGCTAGCACTTGAGAAATAATAGTGCTAGGAGGTTGATTTTAGTGTTGAGTGAAAGACAAAGTAAAATTCTCAAGCTAATAATTGAAAAATATATTAAAGAACCTATACCGGTTGGTTCTAAAGTATTATCAAAAATATTAAAGTGCTCTAGTGCGACAGTGCGTAATGAAATGGCGATACTAGAAGAGATGGGATTACTTGAGAAAACTCATACTTCATCTGGAAGAGTTCCTAGTGAAGCAGGTTATAGGTACTATGTAGATAACTTGATGGAACTTAAGAAGATGAATGCTGAGGATATGCTTAAATTACAAATTGTCTTTAAAAATCAACAATTAGCTTTATCTGATTCTATAAAGCAAAGTTTACAGATTATATCAGATATGACAAATTATACTACTGTTATACTAGGTGGAAGTTCTCATGAGAATCTTCTAAAACAAATAGAAGTAGTTCCGATTGATGAAGAAAGTATGATAGTTTTAATTGTTACTGATAAAGGTCATGTAGAACATAAAAATATTAAATTAAAGGATGTTTCTACTGAAGAAATTAAAAAGACTGTAAATTTAATAAACAACCTAATTGTAGGAACACCAATTGATGAAGTAAATATAAAATTGGAGTTCGAAATAAAACCTATTATAGGAAATTATGTAAGGCAACATGAACAACTATATAATGCTTTCTATCATGTATTTAATGACTTTTCTACACAGGATGTTAATGTTGTTGGTCGTACTAAAATGTTAGAACAACCAGAATTTTCAAATAATTTGGAAAAAATTAAGAGTGTTTTTAATAAACTAGAGAATAAGGAGTTATTAAAGACAATTGAACAAGATGATGACAATAATATAAAAGTATACATTGGTGAAGAAAGTAAGATTGATGATGATGTTACTGTTATTAAAACAAAGTTTAAAAGTGGTAGTGAAGAAGGAACTATTGCTATCATAGGGCCAAAAAGAATGGAATATGATCGTGTAGTTGGAATGTTAGAGTACATGAAAGAAAATATTGAAAGGTAGGTAACATATGAAAAAACAAGCTAAAGATAATCAACTTAGTGAAGAAAAAAAACAACAATCTGAAGAATTAGAAAATACATCTTCACAAGAAGCTGTAGAAGATAAAAAAAATGAAGTGATGGCTGAACTAGAAAAGCAAATTACATCTTTAGAAGAAGAAAACAAAAAGTTAGTTGATCAAGTAAAAAGAGCTCAAGCTGAATTAATAAACTATAGAACTAGAAAAGATAAAGAAGTTGCTGAATCTTTGAAATATTGTAATAAAGATATCTTAACGGATTTAATTCCTATAGTTGACAACTTTGAACGAGCTATTAATTTAGATGATAATAATTTAACTGATGAATTATCAAAATTCTTGGTTGGATTTAAAATGATTTATTCATCTCTATCAGGAGTGTTAAAAACATATCATGTAGAGGAAATTTCAAGACAAGGGCAAATATTTGATCCGGCTCTTGAACAAGCTCTTTTAACTGATAAAGTAGAAGAGCAAGATGATGAAGTAGTCCTTGAGGTACTTCAAAAAGGTTATAAATTATATGACAGAGTACTAAGAGCTGCTTCTGTAAAAGTTAATCAAAAAAATTAATAAAGGAGAGAAATATATATGAGTAAAATAATTGGTATTGATTTAGGTACTACAAATTCATGTTGTGCAGTATTGGAAGCTGGTGCAGCAAAAGTAATACCAAACCCAGAAGGAGGAAGAACAACTCCATCTGTAGTTGCATTTAAAAATGGAGAAAGAATAGTTGGTGAAAATGCTAAACGTCAAGCTATTACAAATCCAAATACAGTATCTTCTATTAAAAGATTAATGGGTACTGATAAAAAAGTTGAATTAGATGGTAAAAAATATTCACCAGAAGAAATTTCTGCCATGATTCTATCTTACATTAAAGATTATGCTGAAAGTTATTTAGGTGAAAAGGTTGATAAAGCTGTTATTACAGTTCCAGCATATTTCACAGATAGTCAAAGACAAGCTACTAAAAATGCTGGTAAAATTGCTGGACTTGAAGTTGAAAGAATTATCAATGAACCAACAGCTGCTGCATTATCTTATGGTCTAGATAAAGAAGAAGGTCAAACTATCTTAGTTTATGACTTAGGTGGAGGTACATTCGATGTATCAATTCTTGAATTAGGTGATGGAGTATTTGAAGTTAAAGCTACTAATGGTAATAACCATTTAGGTGGAGATGACTTCGATCAAAGAATTATTGATTATTTAGTAAAAGAATTTAAAAAAGATAATGGAATTGATTTATCAAAAGATAAAATGGCTATGCAAAGATTAAAAGAAGTTGCTGAAAAAGCTAAAAAAGATTTATCAGGAGTTACTTCTACACAAATTTCTGCACCATTTATTACACAAGGAGAAGATGGTGGACCACTTCACTTAGATGTAACTTTAACTCGTGCTAAATTTGAAGATTTAATATCTGATTTAGTAGAATCAACTCTAGATCCAGTTAATAAA
>CANQCQ010000139.1 GCA_947589725.1 uncultured Bacilli bacterium
AGAAGAAAAGGAAGCAAAATTTAATAATAATATAATTATTGAAAATAATAAAAAGACCAATTTTAATAATAACATAGAAAACAATAATAATGAGAAAAATAATAATATTCTTCCTATAAAATATGAGAATGAAAATTTTTTGAAAAGATTTTTAAATTATATAAAAAATATATTTAAGAGGTAATAATATGTATATAACTGGATTGACAGATTCTGATGTACAAGATATGTTGGATGGTAAAGTGTCGAATTATTTATTAAGAGAAGGATTATGTGGAAGAGATATAAGTCAGTGGGATCTATCAGACTTAAGTCTTGAATTTTTTAAAAAATTATGTTTTGATTCAAATACTAAATTTTCAGAAGAACAAATGCAAAAGTTTAATCCTAAAGAATTACTTGAAAAGGCAAAAAAACCATCTCAAGATATATGTAGATTGCATAGTCAAGGAATTACTGGTCAAGGTTTAACTCTTGCTGTTATAGATACAAATATAGATAGAGAGCATGAAATTTTTTCAAATGGTAATATTCATATGAAAAGTAGTAATAATATGGGAGAAGTTGAACCTCATGGTTTGACAGTTGTATCTGCACTTACACAGATTGTACCGGATTCACAAATTGATTATTATCCATACGATAAAACTAATAAAAATAATGATAATATTAGAGAAGAATTAATTGATAAAATTATAGAAAGTGGAGTAAAAATAATTTCTATGTCTAGTTCATTTAACAGCGAAGAAATAAGGAAAAGAGTATTGGAAAAATGTGAAAAAGCTGGTGTAACTTTAATAGATCAACCAGCTTTTGTAAAACATTTTACATTTTGTTTTAGAGATATAGATGAAAATGGAGAAGAACATTTTGAAGAGGCTTTTATGGAGCCAGAAACTGCTAGTTTACCAAAAGCAAAGTGGGAAGAATATCAATCCTTATTAGGAAAATATGGTGTTGAAGATAGAAAAGCTTTGAGTGAAAAGATAAAATTAGATTCAAATATTAAAGAAGAAGTTAAACCGATTATATTAAAAAGGTTAGAAAACTTTGGAGAGTTATTCGATTGTAAATCTTATGAAGGTGAAGGTGGAGTAACAAATATTTCAAAACAGAAAATAATTCAAGAAGAAAGAGAAAGAAAAAACGTATCAAGGGCAGAAAAGCCTATTGAAATTCATTGTGGTGGAAGAAGTTTTGCATCACCAGATGGTTATAAATATTGGGGTTCATGTTCTAATAGTTATACTATTCCGCAAATTGTTGGTATATTTGCTTTAGCAAGACAAATATCTCCTAATTTAAGTTTTGAACAATTTTCAAAAATTGCAAACCAAACATCAATGCAAATTGCTAGTGATGGTTATGATAGATTAGTTATTTCACCAGAAAATTTAATTGAACAAATTAAACAACTTGAAGAGTTAAAAAAAATAAAATTGTTTCATGATCAAAAGAGTGATGAAACTTTTCAAATAATAAAGACAGGATTACATACAATAACTAAAGCAGATGTGATACGAATAGCTAAGAAAGATGAAGTAGTTATGGAAAAAGAAAAGGCTATGGAAGTTAGAGCAAGAGAAGAAAGAGATATGGAATCTGAATTAAAACAAAATAATTTCTCAAACTTAGAATAAATATTTTAGCAAAAATATGGGGTAGATTATAATCCTCTATCCTATTCTAATTCTTTTGACTCGCCAATTCCAAACTTATGGCAAATCCAATCTATAAATTTTTCTACTGTTTCATAGAATTTATCAATAAAAAAGTAGATTTTTTTGATAAAAATGTTATATTATATATATATTAAAAGTAGTAGTTTGCAAAAAATGGAGTATGAGATGAAAAAAGTACTAAAAATAATAATTATTATCCTTATAATAATATTATTAGTAGGCTATAGTGGATATAGAATTTTAAGCGGACCAAGTGTAAATATAAAAGAAAAAATAGAAATTAAAAAATATGTTGAAAGTTACTTAACTAAGAAATATGGTGAGCATAAATATAAAGTAACTGGTATTAGATATGAATATGATGATATGACTACATTATTTGATTATTTTAATCCTACGGGATATTTGGTAGATTTTAAAAGTGACATTGTCCATGCTTCTTGGATTACTATTAATGGTCTAAATCCAAATGATTACAAAGTAAATAGTGATTATTTTATTGAGAGTTATTATTTCCCTAATCAAGATGGTTATAATATCTCAAAAACAATGGATAGTATGAAGCCAAAAAAAGAATTAGAAGAAAATCTTTTAAATGAATTGCAAAATGAATTTGAACCAGATGCATATAAAGTAGAATGTGACACGATTTTATTGAATGTTCCAGTAAATTATGGAAAGATACCAACTTTAGAAGAATTAAAAACTAATACTAATTTATATAAAGTAACACAATTTGATTATAAAGTTTTAAATACAATAGAAGATACAAATGTATACGAGGAAAGACTTAAAGCATATATCACAAATAAGTATAATAGTAATTCAAATATATACTTCCATCTAGAAAATACTCTTGTAAGTGTATTTTTAGGAGATTAAATTATATACACAAAGTCTGTCACTTTCTTATTATGTACCCATTTTAAAATAAAAAATAATAATACAAATTAGTAAAATCAATAGTAAGACAAGAGATAAAATGATATAATATTTGTCAAAAGTATCAATATTATCTCATTTTTATTTTAGCAGGAAGAAGGAAAAATGAGCTTAAATATAATGAATAATATTGATTATAAAGTAGGTATATATATAAGGTTATC
>CANQCQ010000140.1 GCA_947589725.1 uncultured Bacilli bacterium
TCATAAATCTTCACCTAACTACAAATTACCTAATTTATTATTTTTTGCTAAAATGTAACACTTACCACATAAAGGTCTGTATTCAACATTTTGTACAGAGCCATCTATTAATATTGAATCTCCAGTTGTTTTAAACATACCATTTTCAAATCTAGCATTAAACTTTGCTCTTTTCCCACAAGAACAGATTGTTACTAATTCATCTATTTCATCAGCTAATTCAAACAATCTTTTACTACCTTCAAATAATTGACTTTTAAAATCTGTTCTCAATCCATAACAAATAACTGGAATGTCATACATTTTACTCGCAATCCATAACTCTTCAACTTGTTTTTCACTTAAAAATTGTGCCTCATCTACTAAAATACACGAAGCATTATTATTCCATTCATCATAGTATTTTTCAAAAGAACCATCATAATTAATTAAAATATCAACATCTTTTTCCATACCGACGCGAGTTCTTAATTTATTATTTGCTTTTGTATCAATACTAGGTTTAATAATAACCACATTTTTATTATTTTCTTGATAATTATGCGCAACTGTTAATAAGGAAATTGTCTTACCACAGTTCATTGCTCCAAATCTAAAATATAATTTAGCCATACCAAATCCTCCTAGATAAATATAACACAAATAAAAAGAATTGCATATCACAATTCTAATTAATATTTTTTATAGTAGCTATTACTTCATCATCTTGTTTAAATGGATGTTCTATTAAATTATTATTTTTTGGAAAATACCACATTATTATCGCAATAATCCAAATAATTACAGTCTCCACTGTCATAACAGTATTAGCTTCATACAACACAAATGTTGACATAACATTTCCAACACCATGAATAATACCACAATAGAAAAGACAATTTGTTCTTTTAATCAATGCTGTACAAATAACTGCTAATGTAAATAAGAATAAGACAAAAGACATAACTGGCATAGTATAATGAATATCTCCTACTGTAAAAAATAAAGGTAAATGCCAAAAAGCCCAAATAACAGTTCTAATTAATGTAGCTAATAAAGTACCAAACTTTTTTTCTAATTCTTTAAATAAGATACCACTCCATCCTACTTCCTCATTTGAGCCAGCTATAAAAGTAAATAAAATTAAAGCACCAATAAAGGCAAAAATAGTAGTTCCTTCAGCTAATTTAAATGTACTAGTATAAAATGATAAACTAAGAGCAATTGAGAAAAATATAATATATCCAACAGTTCCTTTTTTTCTTTCAAATAAATAATTCATTAATCCTTTAAAACTTTTATTATCTAAAAACATAATAGTTGCTACTGTAGGACCAAATCCTCCAATAACATATAAAATTGCTCCAATAATACCAAATGGTTGAGTAAGACCAATATTACATAAATAAGCTCTTGCCCACCAAAATGCCCATGTAAAAAGATAAGTAACACATAAATATTTAATTATTTTATGATAATTCATATAAATCCTCCTCATTATTGATTTAAGTATATCAAAAATTTAATTAAAAGTATATAAAAAAACCGTTATAGTTAACGGTTATAATTATATTATGGTAGCCTGTACGGAATTCGAATCCGTGAATGTTGCCTTGAGAGGGCAATGTGTTAAGCCACTTCACCAACAGGCCATGTCCAAAATATATTGTACTAAAAAAGTAGTCTTATTACAACTACTTTTTACTTATTTTATTAAATCAATATAACCATTTATTAGATTATCCACATAGGCACAACCCATGAAACAAACAATAGAATCTTTTTCATTTTTTAGTTTGTCAATTGTATCTTGGGAAATAATTTCTCCACCTTCTAAAGAATCAGTTATAAGATGTGAAGTAACTCCCGGGAAGTCTTTAGGATCTTCTCTATTACAGTCAATTTCTGTAAGATAAGTCTTATCAGCAATTTTAAAAGCATCAATAAACTCTTGTTTAAAATCTCTTGTCCTTGAATATGTATTAGGAGCAAAAACAACTACCAATCTTTTATTTGGATATTTTTGTCTTACACCTTCTAAAGTAGCTTTTATTTCAGTAGGATGATGAGCATAATCATCTATTATAATACTTCCATTAACTTCGGTAATAGCAAATCTTCTCTTCGCATTTTTAAAATTTCTTAGTGATTCGCGAATAGTATCTATTTCTATACCTAT
Source organism: uncultured Bacilli bacterium (assembly GCA_947589725.1). The sequence goes on from CANQCQ010000140.1 coordinate 2,159, forward strand.
TGTAGTTAAAAGAGCAATTGCGCCAGCTGCATTCATAACCATATGTTTACCATATAAAGGAATTTGAAATTTTCCTAAATTATTACCATTTATTATTAAATTAAATTTAGAACAGTCTTCTAATAACTCCATATTTTTAATTACAATATCATTATTATCATTAAAACCATAGAATAAGACTTTTGTTTTATAATTTATTTTTCTAACCTCTTCATTATCTCCATTAGCAATAACTAAATCTTTTGTTTGATTAGCAAAAATTTCAAAAGTATTTCGAATATCATCGATATCTTTATAAATTTCCATATGCTCTCTTTCGATATTAGTAATTATTGAATATGTAGGATGATATGCAGTAAAATGTCTATTAAACTCATCACATTCAACAACAAAATATTCATTATCTAAAGAAGCATAACCATCTCCAGCACCAATAAAGTAATTACAGCCAAACGTCTCTTCTACTACTTGCTTAATCATAGAAGATGTTGTTGTTTTACCATGAGTACCACTTATACCAATGGTTTTAAATAAATCAATAACCTCACCCATTAAAACATCATAGCGAACAAGTTTTAATCCTAACTTCTTAGCTCTTACAATTTCAGGATGATCATTACTACA
>CANQCQ010000141.1 GCA_947589725.1 uncultured Bacilli bacterium
ATTCTGTTGTTGATCCTAAAGCTGAACTTATATATACTACAACTAACATGCGCGGTGGAGTAAGTCATAATTTTAAAGTTATTCCTTATCCCCAACTTAATAATAATCAATTGCCTAATTATTTGAGTTATTACGAACAGTATAAGCAAGTTGTAAATGAAAGATATCCTAATTTAACTTGGGGTCTTACTTGGGAGTGATAATATGGAAATTCTAAATAGAAAAGTAAAATATGATTACTTTATAGATGAGGTATTTGAAGCTGGAATAGTGTTAACTGGTACTGAAATTAAGTCTATTAGAAATGGTGATTGTAATATAAAAGATTGCTATGGAATTATAAAGAATCATGAAGTATATTTATTAAATATGTATGTTGGATTATATAAAGAAGGTAATATATTTAATCATGAAGAAAGTAGAGATAGAAAATTACTTTTACATAAGAAAGAAATAAAAAAAATTGAACAATATATTATGAAAAAAGGTTATACTATAATACCTATCAAGTTATATTTCAATAATAAGAGATTAAAAGTTTCTTTAGGTATATGTCATGGTAAGAAAAATTATGATAAAAGAAACACTATTAAAGAAAGAGATGCTCAAAGAGAAGTATTAAGAAACATAAAGAAATATTAGTATTTATAATAGAAAAGGTGATTAAATGAAAAAATTAATAATTAGTTTGTTGTTAGTTGTATCTTTAGTAATTCCTTTTAAAGTAGAAGCAGTTGAAATTGAGAAAGTTACTTTAACTGCTCCTAAAAGTGCAAGAGCTGGTACTACATTTGATGTTGTAGTTAAGGCTAGATTGGGTGATATAAAATCTAATACTCAAGGTTTATTTGCTTTAATGTATGAAATTGATTTTGATGATCAAGTTTTAGAATTAGTAAATGTCGATGCAGAAAGTTTTGACAATGAAGCTTTCTATACAGAAAAATATTTTCAAATAATGAGTAGTGTTATTCCTGTAAAATATGATAAATGCAATGATAATTTCTTATTTTGTTCAAATATTTATAAAGCAACTTTAACATTTTATGTAAAAAGTGTTGACTATGATAGTTCTAAAATAAGACTTCTTAATATGAATGCTGCTAGCTTTTTAGTTGACTCTAATTTAAATTATAATATGAATAATTTAATATATACTAGTAAGAATTTAAATAAAAAAGTAGATGTGAAAATTGTTAAGGATAAAAATATAGTAGATGTTGCTCCTAAAGAGGGTATTGTTTTAGAAAATACTAAGTCTATTACTGATGAGTTTATACAATCTGTTAAAAATAGAAATAGTCAAGATTATTCATATAAAGAAAAAGACAATGTAATAGATGATGTTTTAGATTCTAATATGTTTTATATTACTGATATTTATATAGATAAATATTCAATAAATTTTGATAGAGAAAATTATAAATATAATTTAGTTTTACCTGATGATGTTAATCAGTTAGATATAAAAGTTACTTCTAATAGTTCTAAAATAAAATACAATATTAGTGGAGCTAATGATTTAAAAAGTAATAATGATTCTGTTTCTATAACGGTTAATAATGGGACAAGTTATGTTATAAATATTGAGAGAGGTTTAGTAAAGGGAACCAATATTTCTGATAGTATAAATTCAAATAAAAATGTTATTGGACTAATTATTTCTATTTTGTCATTAACTGGTTTAATAAGTGTTTTAATAGTAGTCTTTAATAAAAACAAAACAAAAGTTAAGTAATTTTTAGCGCTTTTTAAGACGCTTTTTTTATTTATAAAAAGGAGCCTAGATATATAATTAGGCTCCTAAATAACAATTAATAATTGTTTTAGTTATAATAATAGTTTTTAAAAACATTATATAATTCATTTACTTTATCTTTATCCATATCTTTTTTATCTTTATAAGGATATGATAAATTTAATTTCTCATATTTTTCTTTTGCTAGTGAATGGTATGGTAAAAAATCTACTCTTTTAATATTTTTTATATATTTTTTTAAGTAATCTGATAAGTCTTTCATATATTGAAGATTATCATTAACATCAGGAATTATGACTTGTCTTATCCATACTTCTACATTAGTTTTATTCAATTGCTCTACAAATTCATAGAACTTATCTATAAAATCATATCCTGTTATATCAATATAGCCTTGTCTTGTTATATGTTTAATATCTAATAAAACAATATCTATATTTTCAAATAATTCTTTGTAGTTTCCTAATCCAATACCAGCTGTATCAATAGCAATATTTATATTTTCTTTTTTTAATTTTTTACAAGTTTCTACAAGAAAATCATATTGTAATAATGGTTCTCCTCCAGAAAAGGTTACTCCACCATTATTTCTTTTAAAATATGGTTTATTTCTAATACATTTTTTTACTATTTCATCTGATGTATAATTGTTTTCTTGAAATTTCCAAGTTTCTGGATTATGACAATATTTACATCTTAAATTACATCCGTTTAGGAATATTACTGTCCTAATTCCAGGACCATCTACTAAACCAAATGTTTCTAGTGAGTTAATTGATCCTGTCATTATATTCTTTCATGGAAAGTTCTAGATATTACTTCTTCTTGTTGCTTTCTTGTTAATCTGTTAAATCTTACTGCGTATCCAGAAACTCTTATTGTTAATAATGGATATTTGTCTGGATTGTTCATTGCATCTATTAATGTTTCTCTATTTAAAACATTAACGTTTAAATGATGTGCTCCTTGAACAAAATAACCATCCATTAGTGATACAAGATTATCAATTTGTTCTTTATT
>CANQCQ010000142.1 GCA_947589725.1 uncultured Bacilli bacterium
TCAGTTAATAATTCATGAGACTCCACCTCATTTATATCTAAAACATCTTCTATTTGGTCAAGAGTCAATCCATCTTCACCAACTACAAAAAGTAATCCTTCCAATATAGCTTTTTTATTCATCAGGAACCACCTCACATATTATTTCACCAAAACTACTTTCCTGTTTAATAATAAGTTCTCTAGATTTTGCCATTTCAAGTATAGCTAAAAAAGTAGCTACTATATAATCTTTTGTTACTATAGGAAATAATTCAAAAAAAGAAATTTTTTTCTTCTTCTTTAAAATATTTTTAATATCATGTCTTCTAGAAGAAACACTAATTTCATTAATAGTTACTTTTGTATTTATAGGTTTATTATCTTGTTTTCTTTGAAAATAATTTTTTAGTGCATTTACTAAATCATCTATTTCATATTCACCTTTAAGAACACTTTCACCATTAGTATAATTAGCATAATTTTCTGGAGTTTTTGTATATATTGTACTTCTTTCTTCTTCTAATTTCTTCAATTTCTTTGTAACTTCTTTATATGCTTGATACTCAATTAATCTTCTAACTAATTCATCTTGAGGATTTTCTTCTTTCTCTTGTAAATTTTCATTTTCTTTAGATTGAGGTAAAAGAAGTTTTGATTTTATTTCTATAAGTTCAGATGCAAGTACTATATATTCAGTTGCAATCTCTAGATTCATCTTCTCTTGAGAATCTAAATAAGCCACATATTGGTCTGTTATTTTTTCTATTTCAATATTCATAATATCCATTTTAGATTCTTTAATTAAATGAAGCAATAAATCTAATGGACCTTCAAATTCATTAATCTTAAAATCAATACTCATCTTTTTCCTCCGAACTCTACTTCTTAATTATACCACAACTAATCTTATGTTATAATAAAAATAAGTAAAAGGAGATTAGTAGACGAGAATTTATGAAACAGTTTAATATGAGAGATGAAAGTTTTATTTGTCAAAATTGTGGTAGCAAGGTTAATCCATTAGGCTATACAGCTAGAGATCATTGTCCTTATTGCCTATATTCAAAACATGTTGACATTAATCCTGGAGATAGAAAAAATACTTGTAAAGGATTATTAAAACCTATTGGAATTGAAAAATTCAAAGATACATATAAAATATTATATAAATGTGCTAAATGTAATGAAAAGCATAAAAATATAATAGCTAAAGATGATGATATGAATGAGATAATTAAAATATCCAATATTGATTAAATAAAAAATAAAAAGTGTATAAGAACTAATTATAGATTTATATATCATTAGTTCTATATACACTTTTTTAATTAATATTTTAATGTTTTGGTTTAAAAAATAAACTAAATATAAAAGAAAATATTATTGCACAAGTAATTCCAGATGCAGTTAAATCAAACATTCCCATAAATATACCCATAAATCCATAAACTTCTGTCTTAGCTAAAGCTCCATGAATTAAAGAATGTCCAAAACTTGTAATAGGAAGTAACGCTCCCCCTCCAGCCCAAACAATAATTTTATCATAAAGACTAAATGTATCAAGAGCTGCTCCTAATACAACAAATAAAGAAGTAACATGTCCTGGCGACCAATTAGTATTATCTAAAATAATTTGAGCAATTGCACAAACAATACCACAAAATAGAAATGAGTTAAACAATAACACTTAATCCACCTCCAAGCTAATAGCATGTGCTATTGAATAGATATTTTCTTTTTGATAAACCATTGTTGGTGAAAATAAAGCTCCTGTTGCAATTAATAAAACTTTTTTTAACTTTTTCTTTCTTAATTTATCAAAAACAAATCCAAAATTTACAAGTGCACTACATACTGGACCTGATCCACCAGCACGAACTTCTTTTTGCTTATCTAAGTCATAAAGCATCACACCACAATCATTGTAGTTTTCTAAATTGTAACCAGCATTTTTCATATAATCTTTGATTATTTCTTTACCATATTTACCTAAATCACCTGTAAGTATTAAATCATAATAAGAAGGTTCTCTACCAGTCTCCTCAAAATGACTTTTTAAAGTTTCATATACAGCTGGAGCCATAACTCTACCCATGTCATTAACATCATTTTGTTCATAATTTACTATTTTTCCTAAAGTAGCACAATCAACTCTTACTTTAGATTTATCACTTGATAGTAAACAAGCAGCTGCTCCTGTAGATGTAAATGTACAACTATCACATTTAGGTGCTCCATATTCAACTGGATTTCTAAACTGCTTTTCGGCAGCTGAATTATGACTTGAAACCTCAACAATAGCATTTTTGACAAATTTGGCATCAATAAAACTAGAAGCTATAATCATAGCTAAAACACTATTACTACAAGCACCATAAACCCCAATAAAACCTTGTCCTACTCCACATGTTCCATAAGTAGTAGCAGTAATTTGATTTAATAAATCACCACCTACTAATAAATCTATATCCTCTTTAACTAATCCAGATTTTCTAAGTAATAAAACTAAAGAATCTTTAACTAATTTAATTTCAGCTTTTTCAAAAGATTTTTCATTAAAGTACATATCATCATAAGTTTTATCAAAATAAGACTTTAATGGTCCCTCTTTTTCTATTGGGCCACATACAGTAGCTGTTTCATTTAAATAAATATTCTTATATTTAAAAGTCATATTAGCCTCCTATTAAAAATCTTACCATTCCAAATAACCAAGCAGATAATACCCCATAAACAATAACAGTACCAGCCAACTTAAATGCGTTTGAACCAACTC
>CANQCQ010000143.1 GCA_947589725.1 uncultured Bacilli bacterium
AAGTTCCACAATTGGGATAAAAACCTGTATCAGCAAATTTGTGAGAAGAAACAAATGAATAATTCATATAATCAATTGTTAATTTAAACAAAATTATAAATATAATTATTCCCAAAATAATTATTAGTCTTCTTATACGATAATGTTGCCAAAAAGCTCTAATCATTTATTTACCTACTTTCAATTTTATTGTACTAAATGATAAATAAAAAATCTAGTAGTTACACTAGAAAATTTTTATTTAGATATTCCTGGTGATTCAAAAGTTTCGGCGTAGACAATTGCTTTTTCTTTTAAATCAGTAATTAGTTTTAATATTTCATCTTTAGAATCTACTTTTGAATTTTGAATATAATTAGTATATCCATCTAATATACCAATAACATTTTGATAATTTTCTCCACCTAATAAATCAGAAATGTTTATATCTGGTTTATATAAATCTTTTTCAGCTCCCACTAATTCTAAAATAATTTTTAAATCAGTATAAATTTGGGCTTGTAATAATTTATCAGAATAGCCATTTTTTAATTTATTAGTAGTATTTAAATATCTTGATTTAATTATTTCTTTTATAGACATATCTGGTAAAGATTTTAATTTTTCATATCCTTGCGGCGATATTTTTTCGGCGGCAATAATACCTTTACAAAATTCTTGAAGTTCTGTATCACTCATACCAAATCTTTCTTCATCAGGAAAATTAACTGTACCAATTCCATGCCTATCAAGATCAGTATAGCTTTTATCAAAACCTGGATCATAATATGTTTGAGTTTTAGTTTGATCATCTCCTAAACCGTGTCTATCTCTTTCCACATAATCTTTATCAAAATTTGGATCATAATACATCTGTCCTTTTCTAGGATTATCTCCTATTCCATGATTATCAAAATCATTATCCATAATCATAACCTCCTATTTATTTTATTATAACATTTATGATATCAAATAAAGTTTTTTTTAAATAAATTTTCGTAAAGTTTACATTTCTATTATTTTAAATAATGTACAAAAAAATTGATATTTCTATCAATTTCAAAATATATTTATAGGCCTTAAAGCCTTATATTTCTTGGCAGGGGATGAGAGAATCGAACTCCCAACTAAAGTTTTGGAGACTCCTATTATACCATTTAACTAATCCCCTAGAAACTTTATTTAAATATATTCAAATAAAGCATTTTTATTATATCAATAATATTTAAAATTTGCAATTATAAAGCACAAGTTCCGTATACTCCAAAGAAGTCCATAATAAATTCAGTTAATAAAGGAACAAAGAATAATAATACCGCGAAAATAAATCTTTTAATAGTAGTTTGAATAGCTTTCTTTAAAGCATCATTATCTTGTTTGGTAATTGCCATAACAAAATCTATGGTACTTAATACTAATAAAGCTGCAATGGCAATATAGCGCATTATTTTTAAAGCAAGTTGTAACCAATAAGCTGGACTATTGGGATCTTCTGGCATTCCCAACATACCATAACAATCCATATCTTCATAAGTAATATCTGGTTTTTCTTCTCCTAAATAATCATCACCATAAGCATCAGTTGCTCCAGCCGTTGAACCACTTGATGATCCTGCACCATTAATAACATGTTCAGCATATCCAGTATCGCCAAGATTTGTATTAACATTTAAATTCGCGGGATATACCCCATTAGCAACATTAGTAAATAAACTTGTTTCATAAACAACATATATGTCTTTATTATTGCTTACCCGATAATTATTACTTTTAGTTCCTGTTCCTACGACACTATCATTTATAATTATTGAAAAATAAGCTCCCGAACTACTATTACCTAACTCAATTTTATAAGAAATACCATTATCAGATAAAGGATAAGTTCTACATGACGCTGCATTAGAATTTTTACAATTAGTTGTACTATCTGCTCCCCCAGTAGAACTATTTCCCCCATTGGCACGAACTGAAAAATAATAATTAATAGTTTCTTTTCCAGTTTGACTAACATTAATTACATTTATAGAGTCTGGCAAAGCAAATACTGCTTCTATTTCTGAAGAAGGAATAGATATATGAACATTATGATCCATATCTGAAATATTATATCCATCTTGTTTTTTAGCTTCATATTTCGTATTAAAACCATCATAAGATAATAAAAAATATCGGTTATACCCAGCAGTACCAATTTCTAATTGATAAGACCCCATAATATCATTTGATAAATAATATCTTCTACAAGTTGCTCCACTTTTAGTACAACTAGTAGCTAAAACATTATTACTCCAAAATAGGGCCAATACAAAAATATTAAAAATTGCAAATATCTTTAAAAATTTTTTCATTATATCAACTCACTTATATAAAATTATTATAACACGTATAATTCATAAAAACTAGTTATTTACTTTAAGGTTTGTAAACTAATTTTTAACTAGTCATACAATAAACTAGGTGAAAATTATATGATTATTAACTATACAGAAAATGATTTAGATCTTTTAGCTAGAATTATGCGAGCTGAAGCCTTGGGTGATGGTGATTTAGGGATGCTCATGGTTGGTAATGTTGTAGCTAATAGAGTTTTAGCCGATTGTCTAACTTTCAAAAATGTTAATTCTCTTTATGATGTCATTTATCAAAAAAATCAATTCAGTGGTACTAATAACTCTTTATTTTATGGCAGTGCTACTACTACTGAAAAACAAC
>CANQCQ010000144.1 GCA_947589725.1 uncultured Bacilli bacterium
ACAAGTATCAGAAGAACCTATCAGTACTTATGCAAAAATAGGTAGTGGTTATGCTAAAATTACTTTTTTAGGATAAGTTCTTAAATGAACTTTTTCTTTTGCTTGTAAATTGAAGATATAGTATAATGAGTAATAGGGTGAAGTATATGTATTTAAAAGAAATAGTCGCAACAGGATTTAAGTCTTTTGCAGATAAATTAACTATTACACTAGATGGAAATACTACTTGTATTGTTGGCCCTAATGGTTCAGGTAAAAGTAATGTCGTAGATGCAGTCCGTTGGGTTTTAGGAGAACAATCAGTAAAATCTTTAAGAGGAGAAGGCTCTATGTCTGATGTTATCTTCTCTGGAAGTAAAAGTAGAAAACCTTTAAATGTTGCTAGTGTAGAATTAGTATTTGATAATAATGATCATTTTTTAAATGTTCCATATACTGAAATATCTATTAAAAGAAGAGTTTATCGAAGTGGAGAAAATGAATATTTTTTAAATGGTGAAAAATGTAGATTAAAAGATATAAACGATATTTTAATGGATAGTGGTATGGGAAAAGAATCTTTTAATATTATATCTCAAGGCGAAGTAGATAAAATATTATCATCATCTTCTCAAGATAGACGAATAATCTTTGAAGAAGCTTCAGGAATTCTTAAATATAAAAAAAGAAAAGAAGAAGCTTTAAGAAAATTAGATAGAACTCACAATAACCTAGATAGAGTAAATGATATTATAGGAGAATTAGAAATCCAAGTAGAACCCTTAAAACAACAAAGTATCAAAGCAAAAGAATACTTAGAAAATAAGAATGGTTTAGATAAATATGAAGTAGGCCTTTTAGCATATGACATAGAAAATATAAGTTCTCAATTAGAAAATGATAAACATAAACTAGAAAAAATAAATAAAGACATAGTTATATTATCAAATGAATCTTCCAAAGAAGATGCTAAATACTTAGAAGCTAATACTAAATTAGAAAGTCTTGAAAATGAAAAATCTTCATTAAATAAACGCCTTTTAGTTATTACCGAAGAAGTAGAGAAAATAAATGGTGAAAAAAATCTTTTAAAAGAAAAAAGTAAATCAACCAATGAAGGTCAAGCTCAAGAAGAATTAAGAAAATCTCTTGAAGAAAAATCTAAATTACAAGGATCAATAAATGTAGTAAAAGAAGATATAAATATAATTTCTACTAATAAATCTAAGTTAAATGAATTTAATAAATCATTAGAAGATAGTCTTAATAAAGTAAAACAGAAAAAAATAATACTAAATAATGATTATTCATCTCATGATAGAGATATTATCTCATTAAGACATAAAATTGATACTTTAAATAGAGAAATAGAGTCAGGTGCAGATATGCCTAGTAGTGTAAGAAGTGTAATTAATGCAACTACATTAACTGGTATTCATAATACTATTGGAAATATTTTACAAACAGAAGAAAAATATGTAAAAGCTTTAAATACAGCAATAAGTTCTAATAAAAACTTTATCATAACAACAGATGAGTCAGCAGCTAAGAAAGCTATTAACTTTTTAAAAGATAATCATTTAGGTCGAGCAACATTTTTCCCTTTAACTGTTATAGAATCACGATATGTAGATAATAACACACTAAATAATGTAAAAAGTGATAAAGACTTTATTGGAATTTTATCTGACTTAGTAACTTATGATTCTAAATATAAAAATATTGTTCAAAACCAATTAGGAACTGTTTTAATAACTTCTGATATTGATTCAGCAACTCGTATTGGTCATAATATAAAAAATAGATACAAAATAGTTACTTTAGATGGTGATGTTGTCAATGTAGGTGGATCTATGTCTGGTGGATCTATGCCTAAACAAAATAGTATAATTACCTTAAAACAAGATTTATACCATGCTAAAGAAGATGAAGAATTACTTCAAAAAGAACTTCAAGAAATTATAAAAGAACAAGAATTATTAGATCAAGAAGTAAGAAAAATAGAAGAAGAAATATTTAAATTATCAAAACAAATTATTTCTGAAGAAGAAAAACTAGATAGTAAAAATATTGAATTAAAAGAATTAAATAAGAGCTTAGAAAGTATATCAAAAGTTTGTGATACACTTAATTCTATAAGTAATAATTCAATTTCTTCTAAAGAAGAAGAGTTAATATCTTTATATCATGAGAAAAATTCAGAGAAAGAAACAATTATTAATAAGATTAATTTTTTAACTAAAGAGATAGAAGATTTAAAGATTAGATTGGATGAAAATAAGGCTCAAGAAAAACTAAAAAATGCTAATCTTAGAAATTTAGAAAAAGAAGCTAATGAATTAAATATTTGTATTTCTAGAAATGATTTAAAAATTGATAATATGTTAAATATCTTGAATCAAGATTATGAAATGACTTATGAAAAAGCTAAAAATAATTATAAATTAGATATTGAACCTGATGAAGCTAGAATAAAAGTAAATACTTATCGTGCTAATATTAAACGTATCGGTATGGTTAATCTAGAATCTATAGAAGAATATGAAAAAGTAAGTACTAGATATGAATTTTTAAAGAATCAAAAAGATGATTTATTAAAGGCAGAAGATACCTTACTTAATATTATGAATGAAATGGATGGAGTAATGGAAGAAGAATTTTCTAATACTTTTGAGTCTATTAGATTGGAATT
>CANQCQ010000145.1 GCA_947589725.1 uncultured Bacilli bacterium
AAAAAGATAATTTACGATATGCTGGTGCCACAGTATTTACAACTGAAGATATTATGGAACGTGGAGTTAAAGCTATCATGGATGAAGCATTTAAGATTGCTGGATACAAAACTAATGGTATCCACATAAGCTTTGATTTAAGTATTATAGATCCAGAAGTTGCACCGGGAGTTAGTGTCCCAGAACTTGATGGAATTTCAGAAGACGATGCCATGACTATTAATGAAGAGATTGTAAAACATATAGATGAAGTAACATCATTTGATTTAATGGAACTTAATCCTTTAAGAGATCAAAATAGAAAAACAGAACAAATAGCTGTCAATATATTAGCACAAATAATAAATTCAATTACTGATAAAGGTAAATATAAAAGAACATACTAAAAAATACACGATTCAAAAAAATCGTGTATTTTTATACATAAATATTATTAATATATCCCACTACATTCACCTTTAACACCGTTATCAGAATATACAACTTCACCATTACTAGTACAATTTAGAAATACATTATATTCATACTTATCACCAGATTTTCTAACTCTTACAAAAGTATCATCATTAATACAAGCTACATTATTAATATTTACATCTTCAAGAATCCTTACTTTTCCTAGTTCAGTAACATCAATTTCCACGCAACCATTATCATCATAACCAAAGACATCTTCTGAACGTGAATCAACATAAAGTTTAGCAGTAGACTCTATAGAATTCTTAAATAACTCATATTTTCGATTATTAAGATTCTTTTGAATAGCAGTAATTCCCGGAAGAGCAATTAAAGTTACAACCCCTAATATCGTTATAGTTACAATAAGTTCAACTAATGTAAAACCCTTTTTATTTATTTTTTTCATAAGTATTCTCCTATCATACTTGATTATAACAAAAATTATATTTTACTTCAATAACTATTCTATAACTAATCTATATTCCTCATCCATAATAGAATATAAATAACATACTGTATCTTTACCAGTCTTTTCCTTTATATATTTTCTATAACCATTAAGTTGCTTATCATAATTTATATCATCAATATTCTTTAATTTATAATCGATAATAATCATCTTATCTACTGCATCTATTAATAAATCAATAATACCATGAGAATGAATATTATCTTCCAAATAAGTAAACTCATATTCTTTATACATATTATTATTAATATTTTCTAAAATCAATTCACTATTTAAAAAAGACTTTATCTTACTCTTAACTAATTTAGAAATATTTAATTCATCTATATTTACATTCTTAAAATCAATTTGTTCAAGTATACTATGTACCTTAGTACCAAAATCAAGTAATTCAGACTCTTCTTTAGTAACTAAATGTAACTCATCTTTAGAAAAATGCATATCCTCTATTTCATCATTATTAATACTAATCTCTTCTACACTTAAAATATCTTTATCTTTATTTAATAACTTAGAAGAAGATATATTATTTTGATAATCCTTAGTAATATTAATTTCAATAACTTCTCTTTCATAGTCAATTATATTTGCATAAATACTTTTAAGTATATCTAAAAAACTACTATATTTCATTCTCTCATATAAAGGAACTATATTATTAACTATAGGTAAATCTTCTAATAATTTAGGACAGACAAAAATCATTTTCTCTTTAGCACGAGTTACTGCTACATATAAAAGTCTAATACGTTCAGATACTTCCTCTTTCTTCATATTATACCTAACTAGACTCTTTAAAATAGTATCCTTATAATACTTATCTACTTTAGGTAATACTATTCCATATTTATTATCAAAAATAATTTTATCTTTTAACTCACTAGTATTAAATTTATCTTGTAATCCAGCAAAATAACAAATAGGAAATTCTAATCCCTTAGATTTATGAATAGTCATTATCTTACAACTATTATTATCATTAGAATTAACATTAAACTTTAAATCATATTCTTCAGTAAAAATATTATCTAAATACTCTACAAAATCATAAATATTTTTACCTAACTCTTCATAATTTTTAACTAAATTATAAAAATATTCTATTCTAACTCTAAAAGATTTAACATTTCCTAAAGTTATAATTTTATTTTCATAATCAAATTCATCTAAAACATAAAGAAGAAATTCACTAGTACTCATAGTATCAATATATTTAATAATCTCACTACATTTCTTAAATAACTCTGATTCAGAAAAATTATTATATACAAAATACTTATGTATTTCTTCATCACTTATTCTATATAAAAAACTTCTACATACAGATATAAAACTATATTTAAAATTAACATCATAACACTTATTCTTTATCGATATTAAAAGTTTTAAAAGATTTTTAATAACCATTACATCAAAATCTTTTCTTAAAGATTCTTCTTTTAAAATAGTAAGAGGAATTCCTAAATACTCAAATATTTTTTTATATAAATCAAAATTTTTACTTCTATCAAGTAAAATTACAAAGTCTTTATATTCAATATTACGTAAAATTCCTTCATCTTTATCAAATATTTTATAGTTATTATTAACTTTATCTAATATATCATAACCTATAATAAAAGCTTCTTCTTCAGCTTTTGTTATATTACTAGTTCTATCCAAATTATAAGTTAATAACTCAAAATTATAATTTTGAATTGTCTTACCTTTTTCTTCATAAGATTTATTTCCAAATATCA
>CANQCQ010000146.1 GCA_947589725.1 uncultured Bacilli bacterium
ATGAAAAAGATTAATATGATAATTTTAAGGTGGTTGAAGTATTCAATCAAATTATAAAGAAAGGAGGTAAATTACTTCTAAGCATTTTCGAAATTCATACTTTCAAAGTGTTTAATAATGTGTTAACATGGGAGTAAAGTCAAAATACATGAAAGGAAGTAGTATCATGGATTTACAGAAAATGGGCAAATTTATTGCAGAAACTAGAAAGAGTAAAGGCTTAACTCAAAGCCAGTTAGGTGAACAATTAGGATTAAGTGGTAAAGCAATATCTAAATGGGAAAGAGGTTTAAGTGCACCAGATATTTCATTGTTAAATGAATTAAGTTCAATACTAGATGTTAGTATCTCTGAAATATTAAGTGGTGAAAGAAGTAAAGAAACAATTAATAAGGAAACAGCTAATAAAATAACTATGTCCGGTTTAGGTACTTACAATAAAATTTTTAAAAAGAAGTATTCCAAGATAATTTTATTTTTATCAGTAATACTAATTTTATTACTTTTGTTGTTTTCAATTACTTATTTAATAACTAATTATAATAAATGCTTTGTTTATAAACTTTCAAGTGGCAATAAAGAATTTAATTTAGAAGGTTTAATAGCAAATAATCAAAAAGAAAATAGTTTAATAATAACTGGTATGTGGTACAATGAAAACTCTAGAGGAACCAAAGAAGAGTTAATGGTAGATTATATTGAAATAATTTTAGAAAGTGATGATACAGTTATTTCTCAAAATGACAAATTATTTGATGGTGTGTTTCTTAATGAAGCTCTAAGCAGTATGAATATTTCAACGAATGAAAGTAAGAAATTAACAAAGTATATCTCAAATAAAAATTTAAATTCTTTAAAAATTGTTATTAATTATAAACTATCTGATGGTAGAAAACAAAGTTTGATTGTACCTATAAAAATTGATAAAAAATTTTCAAATAATAAGATATTTTATTAAGAGGTGAAGTATGAAAAAAAATATAATTATTATTACAGCATTTGTAATTGCTTTATGTCCAAGCATTGTTTTTGCAAAAGAACAACCACAAAAATTTAATAATATGGAAAAAGTAGCTGAAGCTACAAAATATATAAAGACAGTAACTGAGATTCCAAGTCTTGCAACTAATGCATATAACTCAAATACAGTAAATTTCTCTAAAAGTTATTCAGTAGAAGTTTCAGAAGAAGAGTATAATAATGCTAATGAAACAATAGTATCTACTAATGAATCTGGTTCTGTTGAAACAACATATAAAAGGTTAACAACAACAATTAATCAAAATGGAGACTTTTTTAATTATGCAGTAGAATTATTTTGGAAGACAATACCTCAAGTAAGAAGTTTCGATATTTTAGGTATAGGAATTGATCAATCAGTTGCAATTGCTACTACACCTTTTTATCAACAAATGTATTGCCTTAGTAGTGGAGAATGTGCGATCTCTTATACACACACACCTAAGATGTCAATATATGGTGCAGGAACTGTTTTCCAATTAATGCCAGGTAATGTAAATTACATGAAAAGTATGATGTCATTTAATGTTGATAAAGATACAACTTCAACAATATTGAATTTAAGAGCAGCAGGAGATTATTCTCATGCAACAACTTCAATAGATTTTAATACTGCTAAATCTAATTATAGTATTGGTGCTGGTGGTATTATGTTAAATAGTTCTGTTTCAGGTTATTACGATGATATACAACCTGCAGAAGCATTTTGGTATGGTTCTTGGTAAAAAAAAGTAAAAGTTCACATTGCGTGAACTTTTTTTATGTAAATTTTAACTTTATATATTTAAAAATGTAAATTATTGTGATATATTTATACATATAATAGCGAGTATTGTCGAAGAAAGGATTGAAAAAATGGAAAATAATTATAAAGATGAATTAGAGAATAATAAAAATAAAGATAGCAATTTCAAGGAAAATAAAAAGTTTGTAATTATTATCTTTTTATTACTAATACTAATAAGTATTGCTTATGCAACATTATCATCAACATTGAAAATTAGTGGAACTGGTGGAATTACAGGTGTTAGATGGGATATACATTTTGAAAATATAGTTGAAAGAAGTGACAAGGCTGAAGTTGTTACGCCTGCAACTATTCAAGGCAATACAACAAATATTAATTATGGTGTAAATTTATCAACTCCAGGAAGTTATTATGAATTTGAAACAGAAATAAAAAATGGTGGAACAATAGATGCAAAATTGGCTACAACACCAACTTTATCTGGTATAACTCCTGAACAAGATGTGTATACTAATTTTACAGTAACATATTCAGATGGAAGCCAACTATTAGTTGGAGATGTTATAAAATCTGGTGAAGCTAGAACAATAAAAGTAAGAGTTGAAATAGATCCTAATACAGTGGGAAGTCAACTTCCTATTAATGATCAAACTATGAATTTAACAATTGATTTAAATTATATTCAAGCTAATTAAAAATAAGGATAAAATGGGGTAAAAACATGACAAAAAGAAAATACAATAATTTATTTATACTAATTTTATTTGCTGTTTATGTTGTATATTACAAAGTCTTTCTATCTTTTAGTGAATCAAGTATAGTAGATTATGTTAATATATCAGCAATCATAATAATTGCTACAATAGCAATATTGCTATT
>CANQCQ010000147.1 GCA_947589725.1 uncultured Bacilli bacterium
TATTAAATGAATTTTATTGATAGCATTAAAGAAAGAGCAAAAAAAAATAAAAAGACTATTGTATTACCTGAATATATGGATAAAAGAGTATTAGAAGCAGCTTGTGAATCTACAGAAGAAGATATAGCTAACATAATAATATTAGGTAATAAAGAACAAATATGCGAAAATAATAAAGATTTAAATTTTAATGGTATTGAGTTTATAGATCCAAATAAACATGAGTTAACGGAAGATTTAATTAATGACCTTGTTGAGTTGAGAAAAGAAAAAGGTATGAATTATGAAGAAGCAAAGAATTTAATGCTTAATGATTATATGTATTATTCTTGTATGCTTGTAAAGAAGGGTATAGCAGATGGTGTTGTTTCTGGAGCTTGTCATTCTACTGCGAATACTTTAAGACCAGCTTTACAAATAATTAAGACTGCTAATGGAGCAAAACTTGTATCAGCTTTCTTTTTGATGGTTGTTCCTGATTGTGAATATGGAGAACATGGTACATTTATTTTTGGTGATGCAGGTCTTGAACAAAATCCAACCTCTGAAAAATTAGCTGCAATAGCTGCTAGCAGTGCAAAAAGCTTTGAGTTACTGGTACAAAAAGAACCAAAAGTAGCATTACTTTCTCATTCTACTAAAGGTAGTGCAAAACATGAAGATGTTAATAAAGTAGTTGCTGCATTAGAAATTGCAAAAAAAGAATATCCTCAATATTTAATTGATGGCGAATTACAAGTTGATGCTGCTATTGTACCAGAGATTGCAGCATCAAAAGCTCCTGATAGTAAGTTAAAAGGTGAAGCTAATGTTTTAATATTTCCAGATTTAGATGCAGGAAATATAGGATATAAATTAGTTCAAAGACTTGCTAAAGCTGAAGCTTATGGTCCAATTTGTCAAGGAATTGCTAAACCAGTAAATGATTTATCTAGAGGTTGTTCTAGTAGCGATATAGTTGGAGTTATAGCAATTACTGCTGTACAATCACAAAATATTAATTAAAAAATAAATATCCACAGAATTTGTGGATATTTTTATTTGAAAAATAAATTTATAGATAAATCAATTAACATTGGAATTAAAATAATAACAGATAAAATAATTTTTGTAGATTTCTTAGTATCTATTAAAAATTTATGAACAAGTGGTTGTACTAAATAAATAGCAAATGTTCCACCAAAAGCAAAGCATTTACTAGCATCCCAGTTAACTCTTTTATTTATATTTAAAAAGTCATGAGCATAGTTCCATAACATTTTATTAGAAAATGTCTCTATTGCATAATGAGATACAAATTCCAATGTAGTTGTGATTATCCAAATACTTAAAAATACTAATATTGGTGTAGTATCAAAATGAGTTATTTTTTTATTTCTAGACTTATATATTATGATATTAGTAATTATAACTCCGATGACATTTACAAGTAATAATCCAATTCCATAGTTATAAAAGAAAGTATCAACTCTATAAATTTTAGGAGTAGTATATTCTATTATCGTTACATATATAAAAGTTATTAAAGTTATAGTAGAAATATTTAGATAGGCCATATTATTTGTTTCATGTCTTTTAGTTATGAATTTTCTTAAAATAAAAAGAAGTATTATCATTCCTATACCATATATTGGTAGATAAGGTCCAAACATAAAACCTCTATTTATAAACTTTTTCTTTAGTATAAAGAATAATCCTACTTCAAATAGCCATCCTAAAAATGCATAAATACAAAATATTAAGAACCAATCAATAAATTTTTCTACATATTTTTTCACTATTCAACTCTCCAATCTATTTCTTTTAAGTTATTCTTTCTTAAAAATTCATTTGTTTTTGAGAAAGGTTTACTTCCAAAGAATCCATTTCTTGCAGAAAATGGTGATGGATGAGCTGACTCTATTATATAATGTTTAGGATTAGTTATAAGAGGCTTTTTACTTCTAGCAAATGCTCCCCATAAAATAAACACTACTGGAGTTTCTTTTTTATTTAAAACTCTCATTACTTGATCTGTAAATGTTCCCCAACCTATATCTTTATGAGAAGCTGGCAAATGTTCTTCAACAGTTAGTACTGCATTTAGAAGAAGCACTCCCTCTTTAGCCCATGGAATAAGTGAGTTATGTTTTGGAAAAGGTATTCCTAAATCACTTTCTAGCTCTTTAAATATATTTTGTAGAGATGGTGGTTTTAAAACATTATTGCTTACTGAAAAAGATAATCCTTCAGCTTGTCCTGGTCCATGATATGGATCTTGTCCTATGATTACTACCTTTACATCTTCAAAAGAAGTATATCTAAAAGCATTAAATATTTCATTACGTTTAGGATATATAGTTTTATTATTATATTCAGTTTTTAAAAAATCTATTAGTTTTATAAAATAATCTTTTTTATACTCATCCTCTAATAGTTTGTCCCAGTTATTGCCAATCATACATAAAACTCCTTACTTATGATAACTTTCATTATTATTTATTTTAAAAGCACGATAAATTTGTTCTAAGAGGATTACTCTAAATAATTGGTGAGGAAATGTCATTTTAGAAAATGATAATTTGTAATTAGAAAGATTTTTTACTTCATCACTTATGCCATAACTACCTCCTATTATAAAGGTAATGTTACTATTTT
>CANQCQ010000148.1 GCA_947589725.1 uncultured Bacilli bacterium
CTTCACGTATTGCTAAGATGCCTCGTCTTGTACGCTTTTGTAATTCAAATTCATTTAATCTTACTCTTTTTCCTGTACCTTTATCAGTTATTAATGTTAAAAATTCATGTTTAGTATAATCAAAAGTAGTACTAGCTACAATTTTGTCTTTTTTAAGCATCATTCCTTTTACTCCAGAAGCTTTAACTCCCATTATTGGAATATCATCTGTTTTAAATGTTAATAAGTAACCAGAATCTGTAATCATCATAATAACATTATATTGATCAATAAATGCATCAACTAACTCATCCTCATCTTTTAATTTCATACAACTTGAGGCTTTAGAATATCTTTGTAATTTAAAATCAACTAGTTTAGAACGTTTAACCATACCATTTTTAGTTACAGTAATAACATTATTAGAAGAATTGAACTGATATGCTGGTATAGAACTAATAATACTTTCTCCAGGAGGGGTTTCAATAATATTACTTACATGTTTAGGCATATCTTTCCATTTAAGATCTGGTATCATATGAACAGGAAGGTGTAGATAATTTCCTCCACTAGTAAATATCAATAACACATCAGTAGTATTCATCTCGTATAGTCCAATTATATAGTCATTTTCTTTTAAAACTAAATCTTCCATGTTTGATGACTGATATGATCTAGTTGATGTACGTTTTAAATAACCATCTTTAGTTACTAAGACAACAACATCTTCTTTTGGAATCATTGCCTCAGCATCAATCTTAATATCAGTTATTTCTTCTTTTATATCAGTCAGACGAGGAGTAGGATATTCTTTATTTACTTCTTTTAAGTCTCTTTTAATAACATTCATTAAAACTTTTTCACTAGCAAGAATAGCACTTAAACCTTCAATTACTTTTCTTAAATTATCTAATTCATTTTGTAAAGCAACAACGTCTGTATTAGATAATCTATAAAGTTGTAAAGTAACAATAGCTTCAGCTTGTTCTAAAGAAAAACCAAATTCTTTTGTTAAATTTTCTTTAGATTCTT
This sequence comes from uncultured Bacilli bacterium, assembly GCA_947589725.1. The sequence goes on from CANQCQ010000148.1 coordinate 1,012, forward strand.
GTTTATTTTTAGATGCTCTAATTACTTTTATAACTTGGTCTAAAATAGAAATACATTTAATTAAACCTTCTACTATATGAAACCTAGCTTTAGCATGGGCTAAATCAAATTCAGTTCTACGTTTTACAACTTCTCTTTGATGAACAATAAATGTATCAAGAGCTTGAGCAAGTCCAAGTAATTTTGGTCTACGATTAACAATAGCTACCATATTAAAATTATAACTTATTTGTAAATCTGTATTTTTTAATAAATAATTTAATATTAAATCTTTATTTGCACCTTTTTTGATATCAATTACTATTCTTATATCAGCAGCAGATTCATCTCTTACTTCAACTATTCCATCTATTTTTTTATCTATTCTAATATCATCTATTTTTTTTACTGTTTGGGCTTTGTTACTTTCAAATGGTATCTCTGTAATTACTAAAGAAGTTCCTGTTTTGGTCTCTTCAAAAGTATATTTACTTCTAATTATTATACGACCTCTTCCATTTTTATAAGCATCACGAATACCATCTATTCCCTCAATTGTTCCACCAGTTGGAAAATCAGGTCCTTTTACAAACTGCATTAATTCATCTAAACTACAATTTGGATGATCAATTCGATAAATTGTTGCATCTACTACTTCATTTAAGTTATGAGTTGGAATATTTGTAGCGTATCCAGCAGATATTCCTTGAGCTCCATAGACTAGTAAAGCTGGAAATCTAGCTGGAAGAACAGTAGGTTCAACAGTTGTATCATCAAAGTTAGGAGCAAATTCAACTGTATTTTTATCAATATCTCGTAACATTTCATTAGCTATTTTTGATAACCTTGCTTCGGTATAACGATAAGCTGCAGGTGAGTCTCCATCAATTGAACCATTATTTCCGTGCATATCAATATATGGTAGACGTGTCTTCCAAGACTGACTCATTCTAACCATTGCATCATAGATTGAAGTATCACCATGTGGATGATAATTACCTATTACATCTCCGACAGTTTTAGCTGATTTACGATAACCTCGATCATAAGTATTTTTTTCTTTGTGCATTGAATATAGAATTCTTCTTTGAACAGGTTTTAAGCCATCTCTAGCATCAGGTATAGCACGATCTTGAATTATATACTTAGAATAACTTCCAAAACGTTCTCCCATTATATCTTCAAGAGTATAGTCAAATATCTTTTCAATAACTTCTTGTGTTTCTGTTTTCTTTCTTGCCATATTCTTCTACCTCCTAAATTTCATAATCATCTTCCAAAGAAAATTCAACATTTTCTTCAATCCACTCTTTACGAGGTGGAACATCATCACCCATTAAAATACTAACTCGCTTTTCAGCCAATTGGGCATCTTCTATATTTACTCTAATCAAAGTTCGACTTCCTGGACGCATTGTCGTCTCACATAATTGATCAGCGTTCATTTCACCAAGTCCTTTATATCGTTGAATTTCACATTTTTTACCTTTAGACTTTTCTTTCATCTCATCAACTGTGTAAGCATATTCAATATCTTTACCACTTTGAATTTTAAATAATGGTGGAAGAGCAACAAATAATCTTCCGTCTTCAATTAAAGGTCTCATATAACGATAGAAGAATGTAAGAAGTAAACACTGAATATGT
>CANQCQ010000149.1 GCA_947589725.1 uncultured Bacilli bacterium
GCATGACCCATACTTATTTTTTTCTCACCAAGTTCTTTTTGGATGGATTTAGGTAAATTTAAAAGTCCTAACATATTTGTAATATGGCTTCTACTTTTTCCTAATCTTTTAGCTAGTTGTTCTTGTGTAATATTTAATGTTTCTTGTAATTTTTTATAAGCCATAGACTCTTCTATAGCACTTAGATTTTCTCTTTGCAAGTTTTCTAGTAAAGCAATTTCCATCATTTGCGTATCATCAAAGTCACGAATTATTGCTGGAATTTCTTTCTTACCTGCAATAGTTGAGGCTTTTACTCTTCGCTCACCTGCAATAATTTCATATCCTTTAATACTTTTTTTAACTATAATAGGTTGAAAAACACCATGTTCTTTAATTGAAGAAGCTAATTCTTGTAATGCTTCTTCATCAAAAATTTTTCTAGGTTGATATGGATTACTCCTTAATTGATCTAATGGAATCATTACAATTTCATCTTTTGATGTGTCATTTAAAATTTTTTCTTCTACTTTTTCATAGTTAATTGGTTCATTATAAAATAATTCTTCGAGTCCTCTTCCTAGTGCTCTTCTTTTAGTGTTTGTTTGATTTTCACTATTATTTTCCATTTCTCGCAATCACTTCCTTTGCTAAATTTATATAAGCTTCTGAGCCTCTACTTTTTGGATCATATGCAATAATAGGCTCACCATGAGATGGCGCTTCTGTTAATCTAACTAATCTAGGAATTATTGTATTATACACTTTTTCTTTAAAAAACTTTCTAATATCATCTACTACTTCAAAACCTAAATTAGTTCTAGAATCTAACATTGTTAATAAAACTCCTTCTATATCTAATGTCGGATTTAGATTTTTCTGTGCTAGCATTATAGTTCTTAACAATTGAGTAATTCCTTCTAGTGCAAAAAATTCACATTGAACAGGAATAATTACAGAATTTGATGCAGTAAGAGCATTAGTTGTTATTATACCTAATGATGGAGGACAATCAATTATTATATAATCGTATTTATCCTTTACTTGCTCTATATGTTTTTTCAACTGTTCACCTTTTACAAAATTACTTTCTTGTTTACTTTTTTCAATTAATTCTATATCTAGACCAGCTAAATTTATTGTTGCAGGTAAAACAAATAAATTCTTATACTTTGTTTTAACAATTGCATCTGATATCTCACATTCATCTATTAAAACATCATATGCACTTTTTTCTATTTCTCCTTTATTAATTCCTACACCAGTAGTTGTATTTCCTTGAGGATCCAAATCTATTAATAGTGTTTTTTTCCCTAATACTGCTAATGATGCAGAAAGATTTATACTGGTAGTTGTTTTACCAACTCCACCTTTTTGATTTACTAATGATATAATCTTTCCCATCTAATCACCCATTTTCCATTTTCATTTAATATTGTATCAAAGAAAAAATATTTTTTAAATGTTTTTATAGAAATATCCATATAAAAACCTAAATAGTTTTTTCTACTTAGGTATTATTTTGCTATCTTTATTATTATTTGATAAGACTTTTCAAAATTCATTTCATCAGTATTAACTTCTAAGCCATGTGTTTTTAAATTTTCTACTAATTCTTTTATCTTATCCGTTGCAATTTCTAAAGTATATTTTTCATCATTCACATTAGGAATATAATTTTCTGGTAATATTGCGCTAAAGTTTTCATTGTCCTCTGTTTTAAAATAATCTCCATTATTTTGAGGAGGTAAATCTTTAGATGACTCATCTACAATTCCTTGTGCTGGAGTTATAAACTTATAATCATCTCCACTAATTGCTGGACCAGTACCTTCATTTCCAATATTTAATAATGAATCAAGTCCACCAATTTGAGATTGATCTATATTTAAATCATTAGTATTATTTTTTATTTGCTCAATATCTATTGGGGTAACGTTATTTTCTGTATTTAATTGATTTTCAGTATTTTCATTTTCATCATTAGATTCCTCTAATGTTCCATAATTAGGAATATCTGAATTATTAGTATCTTCTGTAGGTGGCACTATTCTTACTTTTCCATATGAGCTCTCAGGTTGTGACATATCTGTTGTTGGCATTAATGGACTATCATTAAAAAATTCTTGCTCTAATGATATATTTGTCATATCAGGTACAACAGGAGCACTTTGATTTTGACTTTCTTTTTCTTTTCTTATCTCATCTTCCACACTTTTCACACTCATTTTATTATTTATTATTTTTTTCAACATATCTTTTTGCTTTTTTGGATCAGATATATTTAATAAACACCTTGCATGTCGTTCTGATATTTGTTCTTTTAGTAAAGCTTCTTGTACTTCATCTGGTAAAGTTAATAATCTTAATTTATTGGCAACTGAAGACTGACTTTTTCCCATTGTTTTTGCTAATTCTTCTTGTGTCATTTGATCTATCTCTAATATTTTTTGATAAGTTCTTGCTTCTTCTATAGGGCTTAAATTTTTTCTTTGTAGATTTTCAAGTAACGCTACTTTTGAACTTTCTTTATCATCTAAATTTCTTATTATTGCTGGTATTTTAGTTAATCCGGCTAAAGCTGTTGCTTTATATCTTCTTTCTCCAGCAATTATTTCATACTTTCCATTAACACTTCTAACAATTATA
>CANQCQ010000150.1 GCA_947589725.1 uncultured Bacilli bacterium
TTCTGTATTGTAATATAGGTCCTAATATTTCATCTCTTGACCAGTTACTACAGTTTTCTGCTCCAATATCATCTAATAGTAATAAAGGAGTTTTCTTTATATAATTAAATTTTTCATCATAGTTAGTATTAAATGATGCTTTCAAACTACGTAGAAATTCTGGATAGTAAATCAAAACACTTTTTACTCCTCTTTTAGCCATTTCATTAAATAAAGCAGCAATAAGATAAGTCTTACCTGATCCAAAACTTCCTGTTAAATATATTCCTTTTGGTTTTTCTAAATCTCTATATTTATCCATAAATTCTTTAAAATATTTAACTATAGGAATTCTTTTATTATCATTTTTATATATATTTTTAAAACTAGCATCTTGTATTTCTTTAGGCATTTCAAATAAACTTAGATTTTCTTTATAATATTCTCTTTGCATTTTTTCTTTGGCAAATTTACATATATCATATGAAAATATTATTGAACCTTTAGAAACAGATGGAGTTAATTGATAACCTAGTTGATTGTTTTTACAATTTTCTAATCCTTTACATTTAGCACAATTTTTATATTCATTATAGGAGTCTTCTAAAGAAGATGTATATTTCATTAAAAGATTTTCTTCAGCATTTAATTTATCGATATAATTTTTAAAGTCTTTATCACTACATGCATCATAGAAAGCATGTGCAAGGGAAGTCTCATCTACTTTATCAATAACTTTATCTATATTTTTCATACTTCCCACCACCTAAATTTAATTTAACAAAATTGAAAAAAAAAGTCTATATTTATTTGAAATATCAATTAAAAAAACATGAATTTATACCAAAGTATATTATCATGTTTTTATATTTTTTAAGAAGTCCATCTTGGTGGAGTTACTTTGCTTTCTACATTGGTGTTAAAATCTGTGTGACTAGTAACTTTTTCTACATTCCAGTTTGATAAATCTAAATTGTAATCGGCATTTTTTCCTGCACTATTAAACATATTAGACATATCTTCTACCTTACTAGTGTCCCATTTTAATATCCAAGCGGTAGAGTTATATCCAGCTTTATCAAACATTCTACTTAAATTAGTTACATTTCTAACATTCCAGTTAGTTAAATCCAATTCAAATCTTGATGCATTGTATCCTGCGTTCGTGAAAGCATTATTCATAACTTTAACTTCACTTGTATCCCAATTACTTAAATCTAAGTTAAAAGAATCTGCACTATAGCCAGCGTAAGAAAAAATTGATGACAAATTTTCTACTTTGCTTGTATTCCAATTACTTATATTACCAATTTCCCATTTTTTTGCTTGATATCCAGCTCCTGAAAACATTGCTTCTGTAGCAGATAAATTTTTTGTATCCCAGCTACTTAAGTCTCCTATATCCCAATCTTTAGCATTAGAACCAGTAGCGCAAAACATACAAGCTGTAGTGGTAACATTACTTACATCCCAATCTTCTAATCCAATTATTTTAAAGCTATTTGAATTGTACCCGGTATCGCTAAACATTCTAGTCATGCTTGTTGTATTTGATACATCAAGGTAAGATAAGTCAATTAGTTCTAAGTCACAATACCATTCAGTATAAACACCATTGGTTCCAAGCATATATGCAGAAATTTTTGGTGCTTGAATATATGTATCGGCAGTTTTGGCAGATATATACATTGTTTTTCTATCAACCCAAGCAAGAATTGATCCATCTCCTTCTTCTGAGATATCTGTATATTTACTATCACTTGAATCTTCCACTCCGGTATCTAATGTTATAAGTTTAGTTGGTCTTTTACTTTCTCCAAAAGATTTTAATTTTTCAATACTTAATGTTTGAGTGGTAGTTTTTATATCTTCTTTTTCATATTCTATTTCAAATCTCATATTATAGACTTGATCTGAATCAGGTAGATCACTTACTTGTAAATCTTCTTTAAAACCTACTCTAATAATTATTGTCTTAGATGATTTTTTTCTTAGTAATTGTCTTTCTTCTAATTCTGTTCCATTTTTATTAGTCACAGAGTACTCTAAAACATTAGGTTTTTCTTCAATACTTTTTCCATTTACTGTACTTTTAATATTCTTAATCATTGCATCTATTGTTCCGTCATTTACTACATCGACACTAAATTCATAATAATCTCCAGGAGATGCAAATGTACAATTATACGTTACGGTAGTTTTTTTATCGGTATCTATTACTGGAACTTGCTCTTCACTATCTACTAGGACTTGAATATTCTCAAAATGAATATCCCATGTATTTTTAGAAAATGTACTAGAACCAGTTATATTTAAAGTTGTGGTTAAGACTGCAAATCCTATACTTATAAAAAGTATAAGTACAAAAATTAGTTTTCCTCTATTTTTTCTTAATTGTCTTATCATTCTTCATCTACCCTTACTTTTTCTTAATATATCAAAAAATAATTATAAAGTCAAATAAAGAACAGTAATACTATTCCTTTACGTAATAATCAAATTCTATATCTGTATTTATATTACTCTTATAAATAACTTCATTATATCCACTATTTAGATTATCTTCTAATACTTTATTTAATTCATTTACTAAGTTAGAGTTACTTATTTCTTCTTCAACTGATTTATCTAATACATAAT
>CANQCQ010000151.1 GCA_947589725.1 uncultured Bacilli bacterium
TGGGAGCAGCCGAATGTACGGAAAGAAGTGCTTTAGCTAATCAAATCATAAGTTTATTTGATATTGAAGTTTATTATTGTTTTGGGTGCATTGCTCAAGGAGAAAAAGAGGAAAGTCATGCTTTTAATATTATCAAAAGACAAAATGATTATGCTTTGCTAGATTATAGTATGCCAGTGACATCCTTTACTTTAGACGGCAGTATAAAAGGATATTATCCTTTCGTAGGACCATTAACTAATGAAGAGTTTTTGAAATTTAGTAATGGGGGCATGATAAAGGAAATGGCAAACTATGAATATGTTGATGGAAAGAAACAACTATTAGATAGTACTCGTAGATATATCGTGGGAAGTTTTTCTTTGCATCAAGAAAATAATAAAAAAATGTAATATTTATTGCATATATTTGGGCTAAATAATATAATTATAGAGGTGAAACATTATGTATGAAAATAAAAAAATTTTAATTTTGGGAGCAGCTAAAAGCGGAGTAGCAGTTGCTAAGTTGTTGGCTAGACATAATAATGATATAACTTTATCAGATATGAAAGAAATAAATGCGGATGTTGTTAAAGAATTAGAACTTTTAGGAATAAATATAATTATTACCGATAATCAATTAGATTTAATAGACAAAGAATATGATTTAATTATTAAAAATCCCGCCATAATGGCAACAAGTCCTATTGCTAAAAAAACTAAGGAATTAAATATCCCTTTAGTAAATGAAGTGGAAGTAGCTTATCATTTTTTACCGAAAGATGTCAAAATAATTGGCATAACTGGCTCTAATGGCAAAACAACAGTTACAACAATGATTTATGAATTAATGCAAAAGTTAAATATGCCTGTTGTTCTTGGGGGCAATATTGGTTATCCTTTATCACAAATACTAGATAAAGTTAAAAAGAATGATATATTAGTTTTAGAATTATCAGATCATCAATTAAATGATATTAAAGATTTTAAAACAGATATAAGTGTTTTAACTAATATTAGTCCTGCTCATTTAGATTATCATGGCAGTTATGAACATTATAAAAGGGCGAAAAAAAATATTTTTAATAGACATACAGAAAATGATATAGCTATTATTAATAAACATAATAGGGATGCTTTAGAGGTTAGCATAGATATTAAATCCCATAAAGAATATTTTAATGATGAAGCAAACTATTATGATGAAAATGGGATATATATTGCTGATAAAAAAGTTTTAGATTATAAAGATATCGCGATAAAAGGAAATCATAATTATGAAAATATTTTAGCAACTTTATTAGTAGTTAAAAACTTTGCCTGGGATATCAATATTATAAAAAACTATTTTAAGGAATTTAAAGGTGTAGAACATCGTTTAGAGTTAGTTGCCAAAAAGAATGGAGTTTTATATTATAATGATTCTAAATCTACTAATAATGAGGCAACAATTACGGCCTTAAAAACATTTAATGAACCAATTCATTTAATTCTAGGTGGGTTAGACCGTGGCCAAGATTTTCATGAACTTGATAATTATATGCAAAATGTCAAAATGATTTATGCGATTGGTAGTACAGTAAATAGAGTAGAAGAATACGCTAAAGAAATAAATAAACCTTGCATTATTGCTAAAACTTTAGAGAAGGCAATGACGGAAATAAGCAAAAATGTAATAGAGGGAGATGTAGTTTTATTATCCCCTGCTAGTTCTAGTCAAGATTTTTATGTAAAGTTTGAAGATAGAGGCGAAGAATTTAAAAAATTGGTTGCCAAAATATAGACAATAATGATATAATGGGGGTAGTTTTGATAATAAGGGGCTGATAGTATGAATAATGAAAATCAAAATAACGAAAATTTGACTAATGGAGGAATGAATTCTTTCTCTTTAGGTGCGACTCCAAATGTAGTACCACAACAACCAGCAACACCTAATATGGGAGTGGGGCCTACACCAATGGGTGGACCAGTGCCAAATCCGGTACCACAAGCACCAATGCCTAGTGCACCAGAACCTACGCCGGCACAAGCTGGATCTAATCCTGGTGGAATAGCGCCAGGAAATCCTGAACCTTTAAATGCTACGGAACCATTCGTGGCTAATACGGTAAATCAAATGCCACAAAATCCTGGTGTTGTTGGAAATGAAGTGCCAAATCCTACACCAGTTAACCCAGCATCTGGTTTAAATGTTAATCCTACACCAACATCAACTCCAGCATCAGGTTCTATACCAAACATGGGACCTACGCCATTTACTCCTAATAATTTAGGACCTATAGAACAACCAATTCCTGGAACTACTTATACAGCAAATGGTAATGTAGATAGTAATGGCTTTGTAGAACCTAAAAAAATTGAAAGTGTTGGAACTGAAGCTCCTCAAAAAAATAAAGAAAAGAAACCAATGAATAAAATTTTATTTATTGTTATTATCGTGGTATTACTTGCTGCCATTGCTTATGGTGTATATTATTATTTAAATTTAGGTAAAAGCAAAACAAATATTAGTGTTATAACTAATAATTTACAATATGCTGTTAATGATGTTTTATCAAGTAATATTACGGATTATGCGACTA
>CANQCQ010000152.1 GCA_947589725.1 uncultured Bacilli bacterium
GAAGATTGATATGCTGCTAATTGTTTACTTGATTCCAAATCTAGTTCATTCTTTAATCTATATAGAGCTTCTTCATTTGCACGTTCAATTTCTAACTGTTCTCTCATTTTTTGCAATTCAAATTCTCTTTGCTCTTTAGCTTCTCTTGCAGCTCCGCTTAATGTTCCCACAGCAACTCCTAAAACTTTACTAGCTTCATTATCTACATAACCTAATTCATCAACACGTTTCCAAGCGTTTTCTAATGCATCTTGTTGTTTTTGATATTCAAATTGTTTATTTTGAAATTCTCTATCTTTAGCATCTTTCCAATATTCAAATTGTTGGCTGTCATAATTCATAACTAATTGTGCTGTATCTGCAAGTTGCCCTAAATATTCTATCCATCTGTTATGTGCTTTTTCTTCATATTGAGGTATTAATTCACTAACTATTCTTGAAACTCTTTCTGATGTTGCTGAACTATTTAGTACACCGCTTCCTGCTAGGCTTTGTAAAGTACTATTAGCAGCATATTCTGTAGCAAGTTTAAGAGAAGCATCTTGTGTTGGGTCATATGTAAACCCGCTTTGCATTTGCCTTAACATCTCGCTTATTAATCCATTTATTGTGTCAGAATAAGCACTTTGATATTGTCCTTGAACACTATTCAAATTACTTACAGTTGGTGTTACTATTGTTGTATTATAACTTGTTCTTTTAATGCCACTAGAAGTTGTATTACTTGCATTTCCAGTAGCCTGGTTATAAGCCTGATAAACTTGATTAAAATCTACAGAATTATTATTTGTAGATGTGCCTTGATATGTTTGAGGTGTTGGTGCACTATAAGTTTGAGAAGGCTGATTATTTACAAGTTGTAAGTTAGAATTATTTTGTACATTTCCACTTGTTTGATTTTGCCCAGTAGGAGCAATTTGAGGTTGTATTTGTATAGGTATTGTTATTGGATTTATAGAATTACTTGTATTTCCTGATGATGTATTTGTATTATTTTGCACCGGTTGAACTTCTTGATTATTATTTATTTGATTAATATTATTTTGAGGATTACTTGTTGCCATTCCTGTTCCTTGGTTTAATAAAGGTGTTTCTCTCATTATTATTTACTCCTTTCAAAAAAATTTGTGTGCATAAAAAACCTTTTTAAACCTTATTTATTATATAATCCATTTAATTTTTCTTGCCAATTATATAATGTTGATTCGGCAGTATTTTTTAAAGAAAATGTGTTAGTTCCAATATTTTTATTTAATTCATCTTTCCAATGTTGCAAAGTGCTATCTACAGTAGGATATAATCTGTAAATACCCTTATTAGCAACAGTCAGTTGTTTTGACCATTCCTTTAAAGTCGCACTATTATCGCTATATTGTCTAAATCTCATCTTAAATGTGTCCTATCAATTCTTTCCATACCATAGATAGTTATATCTCCCTTGCCATAAATTTCAAAAGTATAACTATTTACATTTTGCATGTCATTTGGAATTAACACACTTTGTGTTTTATTTATACCTTCTTCTAATACATTTTCTTTTATTGTACTTTTGCCAGTATCAGTAATTATTTTTAAATTTACAGTTCCTTTTAAATCATAATTAAACCAAATAGCTGATAAAGATTTTCTTTTACTTAAAACACCATTTTTAAATTCTTTAGTTTTTATATAAAATGGTATTTCTCTCTTTGAAGTTAAATTTTCTTCATTAATAAATTCATCTTGCCCGTATGTTTTAATATATGTATTTCCATCTTTTCTTCCACCTGTTAATTCATATATAACTCCATTAGCTGTAAGAGCATAAATAGGATGTGGTGTTTGTGAGAAATTTAAGTCTACATATGCATCACATATCATTGCATAATTCAATTCATCTTCATCATCTTGTGGTTGTAATTCTTTAGTCCACTTTCTTAGTCTTTGGTCGAATATTAAGAAAAATTTATAGTCTGGAAGCCAAAAATATATTTTATCTTCACTAGCAGCTACTGATACATTTTTCGCTTCATTAATTGTAATTCCATCAATATAGGCTTTTATTCCTCCTGTAATCCCATTATTACCTGTAGGTTTTTCAATATTCCTAATTGAACTACCGTCATATTCATAAATATTACGTCCATATAGCCAATATAAATATGAATTATGTACTTTTATTGTACATTGGTCATAACACCCTATATTATTGTCTAGTGATACACATGTATATGAATCAGTAGTACCTGCCATTACATTTGAACCATAATACAAATGCATATTCTCCTCGCTAAAAACTATTAATTTGTCATCAAAAGATACTAAGCCAGTTATTTGATTACAGTTAGGAACTCTATCTTCTCTTGAATTTTCAGTAGATGTCCAGTCCATTGGGTTTTGTAATCCTGAAAAATAAAGCATATTGCCTTTACTTCCAAACATTCTATTTTTGTGATAACACATATGTTCAAATATAATATCATTTTCATCTTTATCTTTAGGAAGCGGAACGATTTCTGGTGTATTTATAGG
>CANQCQ010000153.1 GCA_947589725.1 uncultured Bacilli bacterium
TCATATAAAAACCTCATTCCTTTGTCCAAGAAATGGGGTTCATATCAAAAAAGCCATTAGGCTTTTTATATTTATTTGGTTGCCCTAGTTAGATTCGAACTAACGCATAATGCGGTCAGAGCGCACTGCCTTACCGCTTGGCTATAGGGCAATATGTTAGATTAAACTAACAAAGCTATTATATCATATTTTTTCTCTTTATTATATTAATTTAAAATTCTTTCTTTAGAAAAAACATTCTCGATATTTTATATGATATATATGGAAATAAAGCTAAACATAAAATAGTTACGATTAAATAGTGTTCTGATATAAATTCAATTAAGTTAGTAAAAAATGTAAGATCTATCTTATCACTTAAAAATCCAAAGACTATAACTATTCCAAATATTAATATAAAAGTAACTATTCCAGCTTTTTCTACTCCTACTTTATAAATTATTGGATAAATTATTGATAACATAATAATTGCTGCTAAAGTTACACCTAACATTATAGGAATAATTTCTTCTACTTCTACTACTTTTGGATTAAAATAGGCAATTACAAAACTTATTATAGTATTTATTGTGGTTGTTATTAAAACTAGTATTAATGTTGAAATGTATTTTGCTCGAACAACATTTTCTCTTCCATTAGGAAGCGTTGCAGAATAAGCATTCCATTTATTATAATTGTCATAGTTAAATGAAGACATCATAAGTAAAACACTTAATACTACTGGTAATGATGATATATCCATTTGTCCTTGAAATGCCATCATAATATATACTGCATAAATTATTAAATATATTTTTAAATTATTTTTAATTAGTAATAAATCTTTCTTTATAAATCCTTTCATCTTTATTCTCCCCTAATCATTAAGACCATTAAGTCATCTAACGTTATTTTATCTAAAACATAATCTTTATATTTCTTTTTCAATTTTTCCCTATCTTTAACAAGTATTTGATATTCATATTTATTTTTCTTATATTTTATAATGTCATTTTTATCTATATTTTTAAATTTATCGACATCGCATTTAATAATTCCATATGAATCTAATAATTCATCTTTATCTTCTTCTAATACAATTTTTCCATTATCAATAAATATTATTCGATCAGCAATATGTTCTAAGTCTGTTGTTATATGAGTTGAAAATAAAATAGTATTTTCTTCATCTTGAATAAAATCTAAAAAAACATCTAAGACTTCATTTCTTATTACAGGATCTAATCCACTAGTTGGCTCATCTAAAATTAATAATTTTGGTTTATGAGAAAGTGCAGTAGCAATTTCTAACTTTTTTCTCATTCCTTTTGATAATTCTTTTATCTTTTTATTTTTATCTAAATCAAAATTATTTATATATTGATCATATTTTGAACTATCCCAAGTTTTATAAATATCTTTCATAATACTATTTATATCTTTGATAGTTAATATTTCTGGAAAGAACATATCATCTAAGACTACTCCAATATCTTCTTTACTAATACATTTAATAGAACCACTATCCATTTTTATTATATTTAAAATTGCTTTAATAAGAGTTGTCTTTCCTGCACCATTTTCTCCTATTAAGCCAATTATTTGACCTTTTGGTAAATTAATATTTATATTATCTAGTTTAAAATTATCATATGTTTTTACTAAATCTTTTATTTCTAATATATTGTTCATTATATTTTACCTTTCCTCTAATATATTTATTAAATCAATTATCTCTTTTTTAGATATATTATATTTTTTAGAAATATCTAAAGCTTTAATAATATGATTTTCTAATTCTTTTTTGGCATTTTCTTCTATTAAAGAAGCACTTCTTTTTGCGACAAATGCGCCTTTTCCTTGAACTACAACAATGTAACCTTCTTTTTCTAATTCATCATATGCTTTCTTTACTGTCATAACACTTATTCTTATATCTTTTGCTAAATTTCTAATTGAAGGAAGCATTTCATTTTCAACTAATTCATTGTTTATAATTTGATTTATAATTATATTCTTTATTTGTTCATATATAGGTACTGGACTACTATTACTAATAATTATTCTCATCATTACCTCCAATCTATACACAGTATATAACAGCATATAACACATAGTCAATAAAAATCTTACTTTAATAATAAAAAGATGATTATGAGTCATCTTTAATTTTAAAAATATATTTTTATTGTGGCAAGTTTTTTTAATTTAATAATTCTATGTATAAAGAAATAACACTTAATCTAGCATAGATTAAGTGCTTAACCAATTCAGGAAAGTACTCAACTAGGAAAATTGAGTCTTCCCTTTTTTATTTTATGCAAGTTTCCTTGCTAAATACAACGTAACATAAAAATATACTTTTATCAATAGGTTTTCTAGCTTATTCTTAAAAATAACAATTTATATAAATTTTATTGTATTAAGAACAAATGTTTGATATAATTTTTATGGGAAACTTAATTGTTGAGTGCTTGCCAACTTTCTTTTAGAAAGGAGGCTTGATATTATGAAGAAAAAAGATTTATT
>CANQCQ010000154.1 GCA_947589725.1 uncultured Bacilli bacterium
TTTCTTCAGTCAATGTATTATTATATATTCTATCTATTATTTCACGATATGTACCAATAACGGTTGCTAGATAATATAATGAACGCATTCTTCCTTCTACTTTTAATGATGTTACTCCAATTTCAATTAAGTCTTTTATATATCTTGCCATATTCAAATCTTTTAATGCCATTGTAAAATCTTTTTCTTCATTTGATGCAAAAGCAAAACGACATACTTGAGCACATCCACCTCTATTTGCATCACGATTAGTTACATAATTTGATAAAGCACATCTACCAGAATAACAAGTACACATAGCTCCATGAATAAATACTTCAATATCAACTCCTGTTTTAGCAATTATCTCTTTTATTTCTTGCTTAGATAATTCTCTTGCTAAAACTACTCTATCTACTCCCTCTTCCTTAAAATACTCTACTGCTTTATAATTTGATGTTGAGTTTTGAGTTGATAGATGTACTTCAACATTTTTATAATTTTCTTTTATATAACTAATAATAAATGGATCACTGACAATAAAAGCATCAATTCCAGCATCTACTACATCCTTTATATAATCTTCTACTCCATCCATATCCTCATTATGAAAAACTATATTTAAAGTTAAATATACTTTCTTCTTTAAATTATGAGCAAAACTACAAGATTCTTTTATTTCTTCTAAACTAAAATTAGTAGCATTAGCTCTTAAACTATATTGTTGTCCACCTATATAAACAGCATCTGCCCCATATAAAAGATTTACCTTTAATCTTTCTAAATCTCCAGCTGGAGCTAATAATTCAACTCTTTTATCCATTTTTCTTCACCTTGTATATAGTTTTTTTATAGAAAAAATTAGTAAAATTTCCTAAATCCTTATATTTCAATATATAATTATCATCTTGACATTTATCTTTCAAATACTTTTTAGTATCAGTAACTAAATTATAAAAAACATCTTTTTCTATTCCATATTCTCTTAATACTATATATTGACAATTAGCTAAATATAAATCTTTTATAATAGTTGTTCCATTTACTAATTTATCTAAATAAATAGCAGTTCCATTAGAATCTTCATTAAATATATATTTATCTTTAGTTAATTTTTCTAAAACTGTTATTGAATCCTTTTTCTTTTTATTTAAATCAGAATAGAAATTAGTAATTAGTTTTCTTTTTGAAAAAGCAACACTTGGTAATCCTACTACTTCAACTATTGAAATAATCTTCGAATTAGCTAGTATCTCTTTTATTTCTTCAAGAGTTATTTCTTTACTTATTAAAGCATATTTTACTCCCTTATCTAAGTAATAATTACAAGTCTTATAATTATTAACCATATAAGTAGATGCCCAAACTAAATCTGTTTTTAAATTTAAATCTTTATGTATTTTTAAAATAGCTAAATCATAAAACAATATTCCCTTTATTTGTAAATAATCTATTTTTTCAAGAATCATAGTTAATGATTGTATTTCATTATTTTCAAAACTTTTATTTATATTTATAAATATTTCTATATTAGGATTATTTTTTTTAATATCAATTATTTCATCTAATGTATAATAATTAATACTTTGAACTGAATAATCTTTTAATGATAATATAATTCCATCTATATCTTTATAAGTTTTAAGTTTTGTTGTAGGTTCTATTAATATTTTCATAATATACTACACCTCTTCCAACATATTATAAAGCATTGTATAAAAAAAAGAAAGTTTATACTTTCTACTTAATAGTAATTTGAAAACTTTCTTCTGTAAAGAAGTCTTCTTCTCCAAAAATAGAAGAATAATTAAATGGTTTGTAAACTGTTAGTTTACCATTCTTTATAAGGTAACTTATATTACTAGTATAATCATCAATATCATGAAATCTTAAATAACAATCATAATTACATATATTTTCCATGATATAGCCTTTATCAACTTCTTCTTTATACATTTCTTTAAATTTATTTTCTATACTTTTATAAACTTGGTCTTTATCAACTTTAAAATAATTTAATAACTCTTCATCTGTTACAACTTTTCTATTTTTAATATTTATATTATATGTTTTAAAACCTATACTAGGAATTTCTTTTGATTGATCTATTACTTTAATTACTACTGATAAATAATTACCATTTATATTATATTCATAATTAATAAGTAAAGAGTCTATATTTACATATTGATTACAGTATTCTACTATCTCTTCATTTAGATCTTTTATATCATTTGATTTGATATTAATATAAGGAACTGTTTTTTGATTTTGATTGTATCTTGTATATACTAAATAATCATTTTTATCTTCTTTTAAGTAGTTAAAATCTTTGGAGTAATTAATATAGATTTTGTATACTATAATTCCTATTATTAAGAGTATACATAATATAATTAAGATAATTAATTTTTGTTTATCATGGTTTTTATTATTTTCTTTTTCTTCTAATTTTCTTACTTTTGGTCCATTACTAGTATTTATTATCATATAAGCCTCCTAGTTAACTCCATTTATTCTCA